>JAPVXR010000006.1 GCA_027214385.1 Cryomorphaceae bacterium 1068
TAACATCTGTAAATAAAGTCACAAACCCAATTCTAAATCAAATCCAAAACTGACTCGAATACGTGTCCCCCGCTGGCGGGGGTGGATTCGACGACAGGAGGAAGGAGAAGACGGGGGTGGGAAGTTCGTCCCGCCTATCGCGGGAACTTCGTCTACCGCTCACTTTTTGTCCACGGATGTGCACCAATGGGCACGAATGGATTCGAATGGATATAAATGAGCACATATGAGAGTTATACCAAAATAGAGTCGAACACGTGTCCCCCTCGGAGGAGTGGGTGCCGACGAAGGAGGCGGGGTGGGACTATTTTGGCTTGCAGCCAAAACCTAGCATCAGGAAGCCCAACCTCTTCTCTTTAATCCCATATTGTCAGCAACCGGAAGAGTGCTAATTTCACCCCAAATTCAAAAACCATGCTCCCACCCTTTCACCTGGCCATACCCGTTAGCGATTTAGCATTAACCCGCAACTTCTACCACAAGGTATTGGGTTGTGAAGAAGGAAGAACGGATACCCATTGGGTGGACTTCAACTTCTTCGGTCACCAACTGGTTTTACACCAAAAAGAAGGATTGAAGAAGGAGTCCGTTTCCAATCCCGTGGACGGAAAAGAGGTGCCCGTCCCCCATTTCGGTGTGGTCCTTTCCATCGACGATTGGAATGCGCTCGCCGAGCGTTTGAAAAGTCAACATATCAAATTCATTATCGAACCTTATATCCGTTTCGAGGGTGAGGTGGGCGAACAACGGACCATGTTTTTTCAAGACCCTGAGGGAAATGCTTTGGAATTTAAAGCATTTGCCGACATAAGCGGACTCTTTGCAAAGGATTGATCCTGAAAAGCCTCAAGTATTTACGAAGACTGAAAATATGTATCTTCGCGGAAATTTAAAACACATAACCATTATGAAAGGCTTACTATTGGGATTGTTCGTGATTGCTCTCGGGACAACTGTTTCAGCGCAGACAACTAAGAGCATGAAAAAAATGAAGAAAGACGCGAAAACGGAAGTGAATGCTACTGCCGATAAGCAAGACGAGCAGATCAAGGATGCTTTGATGAAAGATGAGGAGATTCAGAAAGCGACTCTTGACTACTTGACAGAAAATGAAGAAACACAAAAACAGGTGGCAAAGATTGCCAAGGAAGCCGAAGGTTCTAAAACAGGAATCATGGACGCAATCCTAAAGAACGAAGCATTGACGACTGCAGCGATTGATTATGTGAAGAGCAATCCTGAATTGCTGGAAAAAGCAATGAGCTTAATCGGAATGTAATTCGAATACCTATTGAATTGAAAAGAGCAATCTCTATGGAGGTTGCTCTTTTTTTGTGGGCTACTATTCCTGTTTTATTAATGAAGTTAAACTCCGATTCTCAATCATACCCAAAAGTGGACATCTGCGCACATCCTCCGCTTCAGGCGGATGAGAACTATCCAAACTTCACCACTTTTAGAACCTTGACTTTCGCATTATATTCGTCAGTATGAAACAGGCTCTTAAATTTTTTCTTTTTCTGATCTCCTTGTCGACATGCTTGAATGGAACTGCTCAGGAGCGAGAGATCAGCGTGCTCTTGTACCCGAGTTATGTTCGCGGAGGTTTCCCTGACGACCCCTCATCTTTGCAAGTTTGCTTTCTGCGCACGGCAGAGTGTGTTCCCGTTTCGAAAGAAGGCTTTTTCAGAATAAAATTACCTACGCACCGGGATACGGTGACCCTCTATGTTTCGAGCATTTACCGTGGTGTGGTTCCCATAGAGGTGTCCACTCATACCGATTCAATCCAATTTGTACGAAACGACAGGTATTCCATCCGTAACTGGATTTATCCATACAGCTACCCCAACTCGCCTACTGTTCAATCATCATTCGACTGGGGAGTTGACGGCAGTATCGGGGTGGATTTGTCAAACTATTCCCTAACGGGATTTGAAAACCTTCTCACTCCGGATGAGTTCGGGATGATGACGGATTCTGTCACATCCTTATTTCTTTTCGATATAAACATCCGCTACAAGAGACTGGAAATGGCCATTGGCTGGGGATTTGCAGATCGGTTCGAGGATAAGGAATCCATTCGTTACGACGCAAGAAGAAGACGGTACGATCTCCGTTTGGGATACCGCTTAATCGACAAAGACTACTTTTTCTTTACCGGATACGGATCCATTCGTTGGGCGAGATGGCGCATTCTAAGTGGATATGACAATAAAGTCGATGACGAAACCTTCAACGAACGAAGAGATACAGATATTCGCATCAATCAGTTTTTCTGGGAAACGGGTATTCGATCGGGGCTCATCCTTCGATTCAAGGACTCAGACTTAGCAATTCAAGCAGGCTTTTCCCTTGGTTATCTCTTCCGGATGCATGATTCGCCCGGTGTCGCTTCAGACATATCTCGAATTGACAATAACGCTAAAGTTACGGCTCAAGACCCCAGTTTCGGTATCTTCTTTAGTTTGGTAGTGCCCTGAAAAAAGGATTAAAATGGGGAGGACAAAATATTGTACCGAATTCAGTATCAATCCGTCCTTTTGTACTTGGAAATAGTGAGTCGGTTGAGGGTACCCGAAGAATCTGACTCTATTTCGAGGTTGGCCTCCAGTTGCCTGCTAAGGCTAGTGATCAGCTTTTGACCAAACCCTTCGCTTTCTGAATTGACTTTGGTATCGTACCCCTTCCCTGTATCACTTACCTCAAGAAGCAAGGTATTTCCTTCTTCTCGAAGAGCAATGGCAATGGTTCCTTCTGCGGTTTCGCTTTGGGAAAACGCGTACTTGAGGCTGTTTGTGATCAATTCATTGATGATCAAACCCAATGGAACAAGTGTATCAACATCCAAACTGAAGGGATCTATATCGAGCTTGAGTTCGATTTCATCAGATTCGATCTTGTAGGTAGAAAGTAGCTCTGCACTTAGTTTTTCGAGGTACGGTTTTACGGCCACCCCTGTCAGGTTCTCGCCCTTATACAAGTTTTGGTGAATAAGCGCCATCGAACGCACACGGCTCTTTCCTTCGTTGATGGCCTGTAGCACGCCCGCATCACTCACACTTCTGCTTTGTAAGGAGAGCAAGCTCGATACGATCTGCAAGTTGTTCTTAACCCGGTGGTGAATTTCTTTTAGCAGTAGTTCTTTGGCACTTAATGCCGAAGAAAGGGCCATTTTTTGACGAAGGTATTTCCGCACCAATATGTAGAGGCCCAAGATCAACAAGCCAAAAATGATCAGGGCCGCCGCCCCAATCCAGATGGTCTTATTCTTTTGGGCGATGACTTCAGCAGCAGCAGAATTTTGGGTATCAAGCAGAGCGACTTTATTCCGCTGTTCGGCCAAATCAAACTTGGCATCCTTCTCGGCCACCGTCTCCAGAATGTCTTCGTTTAGAATAGAATCTGAAATGAGTTTATAAGCCTTTTGCTGCTCCAATCCGAGGCGGTAGTTGCCCATAGCCTCATAAGCTCGAGCCAGCGTTTCATGCGCATTTTGTTGATGACTCAGTGAGTTGTGAAGGTCTTTATCAGCCAAAATCAAATTGGCCTGCTCGATGGCCTCGGGATAGCGCTCCATTTCGAGTAGAATATCACAAAGGCTAGAACGTGTTTCGCTCACATTGTAATGGCTCTCAAGTCCTTCCCTAATGCTCAAGGCAGTGAGGTGACTTTGATAGGCTTCGTCTAATCGGCCCTGCATACGCCGCAGGTAACCCATAAAGTCGAAGTAAAACCCAAGACCCCATTGCGTATTTAAGAGGCTATCGAGATGTCCTTGCTGATTCAGGTGGTACTCGGCGAGGTCGTACTCTTTCATATCGATAAGGAGGAGTCCCAAATTGGCGTGAACATTCCCACGACCCAAAGTATCATCCACTGCTTCATAAAGCACCAGTGCTTCTTCGTATCGGTCGCGGGCCTTTTCGTTTTGATTGATATTGCTGTAAAAAATGGCCAGACCATTAGTAGCTCCTGCAATTGCAGCAGTATCTCCTCGTGCTTTTTCCAATTCGTACACCTCGTTCATGTATTTCTGTGCAGCTTCATTGTAGCCCATAAATACATGCATGGATCCGAGATGATCGGCCGAAAAAACCCAACTGGACGTATCTTGATGATGACGGTAGTAGGCATAGCAGAGCTTTAATTCTTCGATGCTGCGCACGTAGTTTCCTATCCACCTGTTTGCACCACCCTGTATGCGCAGAGCTTCCATGTATAAGCTGCTATCGGCTTTTACGATGGGGTGCTCTAAAAGAACTGAGGTATATTCAACACAGCGCGGCCGATCTTCCGATTCAGCCATTTCAGCGGCCTCCATCATCAAGGCTACTTTTTTCTCTTCAGCATCGGTTTGTTTCAAAACCTCGTCGATACTGTCGAGCCGCGAGTCAACGGTCTGTCCATAGACGGAGTTGACACAAATCGATCCCACGAAAAACCATCCGATCACGGAGAATTTCAGCATTCTAATCACCATAACTTCCACCAAGGATAAGATTGTTTCTCAACCACTTTTGAAGATGTTAAACTCTCGCTTTCGGTGTCTCCACTCACGCGGGCTTCTTCCAGTTTTTTACTTAAATCCAGCAAATCTATCCCCAAATACAAGAGGCTCAACTCTTTCTCTGTCTCTCCTGTTTTTGGATCGCTCAAAGAGTCAATAAAACTATTTGCCTTAAATGAAGCCATAGATGCAACTACCCGAGATTGAATTCGGTATCTCGAAGCTACGAATTAAGGAAGTTTAATTGATTGGCGCTTCACCCTTATGGGTGATAATCAGAAATAGGAGGTGCGTTTGGCTTATCCTCGCTAGCAAAATTTAGTTCGCCAAGATTCTAGCGCTTTATCGGTTTGATTCTTCTTGTATTGAACGGCACGCCGATATAGCCGGAAATGGCAAAACTCACGTAAGTAACCGCTCCGGGCTGTGCTATCGCATTTTCCAAAAGGTCGGGGTACCATCCTCCTTCTACTTTTAAAAAGAGGTATTCATTTTTCTTTTCTTCTCTTTTCTCGGTACTTCTGAACAATTGCTGCAATTTAATATCCACGCAGAGGTTAAATCCATAAGCAATGAAGGAATCCGTTTCGACATCGTCCAAAACATCATCACCATCACTAAATTCAAATTTCCGCCTTGAACCCATAACCGACGGAGTGATGGTAAAAAAGTCGGAGTTCAATACCTGATAACCCAATCCCAACTCGCCACTTACTGAGGAAAGACTGGTATAAGATGTGTCCGGAGCTACCTCTGCGGCGGGCTCAAAGTCTAGAATAGATATCCTCGATGCCACCCGAACCCGATTAAATATGAAGCCCAAACTTACCGCATTGATGATATAGCCTCTATTTTCTTTCAGCCCTGATTCGCCATTGAACCAAGCAGGCCCCACTGCCGCAGGAATATCTGCGTATAATCCGAAATAGTCGAGGCCTGAGGCGAGTCTGTAATTTGATTCTTGTGGTTGGGTAGAGATGGAGTACTCTACAGTCGGCGATAGATCCCGATCCTTTAAGTAAGGTAAGGTTATGGATTTTCGATCTTTTGAAACCTGTACCCTCTTGAATCGACCAACTATGGTGGTGATGGGCTCCTCGAAATTCAGGATAAGTAGCGTGTATAACTCTTCATATAAACAACTCTCCGATTTTTTAGATTCGATTGATGGATAGTCTATTTGAATGTATTTCGCACTGTCACTCAGTGAAAAGGTTTGGTTGCCGCAGTGAGGAAAAACTTCAGAAATGCTATCAACCGGTACATTGTAGAAGGTGGTATCGACATACTGATGCACTTCTCCTTTCTCATAAAAAACGACTTTATTCACATCAGCTGTATCACCTTTTAAAGTGACGGTAGTGTACGCAGGGGCGCACGCCGCAGTGACCAGTAATAACAAAGCGCTGCGTGCCGCGATTTTTGAGAAATGCCTGACATCATCTGAAAATTTCATCGCGCAAAGGATTAAAATTGGAAATGACCTTAACAGAAACTCAAGGAGTGTGTTAATCCTCTATTTCGAATACCCACCTTTCACTGTTAGATCCAAGAACCAATATCAATTCACTATCAGAGATTCCAATGATGTTCCATACTTTTTTACCCTCATCACCGGTTATAATGATGGAAGAATTGTCCTCTCCTAATTGCCAGTTTGCCTTTTCAGTAATACCCATGATATGAGCTTCTGACTTTCCTTTTGCAGAAAGTTTAAGGTAACTGCCTTTGAATAATTCAGCCTTGGCTTCTTCTACAAATGCTGAGGTCTCGTTGGTACTTTCCTTGCTCTTCAAAAACCACTTTTTGGCTACTTGATCAGTAGTGGCACTAACCAACTCGTATTTTGGATTGACTTCAGTGAGCACCTCCATCTCTTCTACGGGCATTTTGACCATCACAAAAGAACTTCGCTGTATAGACATGGTCAGGTTTTCATCCGTCAGTTCCATTATATTCATTGGGTTTACCGCTCCCTTATCTGAAGCTAAGAGAACGCTTGTATCATCTTGCATCTCCCATTTACCCTGCTCTTCCGTTCCCATAATAAAGGCTTTGTACAATCCATCATCGTTGAACTGGAAGGTCATTTCTCCAAAAAGTTTCTCCATCATCGCGACTCCCGTCGAATCGAGTTTTTCACTTTCGTAGGCACTTTCAAATTTCCATTTTCCAATGAGTTTATCCGAATTGCTCTGACCAAATGCGATCAAAGTCAAGCAAAATGTGACTGCGGTTAATGCTGTTTTCATAGTAGTAAGTTTAATAATGTAATGTGCACTATTCGATTGTCGGCCCAAAGTATTAATGATTTTATGATTTCCGGCTTTGTTTTTAGAGTAAAGACGACAAGCTAAAAATGATCGGAGAGCCGAATGCAGCAGGTGTGCCTACCCACTTCTTGAGCATCCCGATTAATCCTCCGCTTATCATGGTAAGTGATAGCGTCGAAAATAGAGTACAAAAGATAATTATCAAACTTCAAATCCCGATGCATCACACATTGAGAAAATATTTACTTTCGGCATTTGGAACGAACGTTTTGTAAATAAAAAGAAATGACTGAGAGTAAAACAACCCTTAAAAAAATCCTATTTGCTTTTTTAGCTATAGGTATGATGACTGCTTGTTCTAATGAAGAACCAAAAGCTGCAGACGCGGAAGATTCAACAATGGAGCCAAGTGAGGAAACGACCGAGGTAATCATTGAAGAGTACGACTGGATTATATTGGAAGATGGCTTTGGCTCAGACGGAGAGGACAAAGTATCACTCACTGAAACGAAACCTGCTGAAGAAGGAGAAGCTGCTGCAACGGTTATGGAACCAATTTCTCACGATGAATTTGCTGAGAGAATCTCACCTGTGGTATACATTGAGCCTGCACCTATAGAAGTTGAGATTACGGAAACGATTATTCCCGTTTTAGAAACTGAAACAGTTACAGCATACAATAGCAAAGGAAAGGAAAAGGGAAGAATCGAAGTGGTTCACAACTCTCAATCCGGAGAAATCGTTTCGGTTTCGTACACTCACAAAGGCCACAAAGACGAATATGGCGCACAGCCTGGCATGAGTGCAAAGGAGGTGAAAAAGTTGCGTAAAGACATGAAGCACATGATGCACCGAGGGAAGTACTATCTCTACTCAGATGTATCGAATGTAATGTATGTGCTCGATGCCAAAGACAATATGGGTAATGAGATTACCGAAATGGAAATGGACGAATATGTAGTTCAAGCCATCGTTTGGAAGGATAAAAAGCACCACACCGATATGGCTGAAGTGACATTTCTAAGTGAGTAATGAACTCAGCAGAGTCAATATAGTAAAGGGGAGCTAGAGGCTCCCCTTTTTTGTTCAATGAATTCTCTATTACCGATACGGTCAGTCCTAAGAAGATGAGCCAACCGAAGAACCAAGGTTCTCTCCCTGTCTATTCTTTAGAATTCTCGGCTACCAATTTCACAAAATCCATGGCGCTGATCATTCCGCGAATTTCTCCATCGTCCATTACGACAAGGTGATGCACCTGATGCTTAATCATCATCTTGGCAGCAGCCTTGGCACTGGAAGTGGTGTGAACAACGTGGACAGTTGATGAAGTCATCACATCATTCATGACAGCATCATTGTGCAGTTCCTTGTTGATATCGCTGGAAGTCACAATGCCTTTGATTATCATTTTGCGATCTACGGTATCCGTAGTGTGGAATACAATCGGAATGGCATGGATGCCCTTATCCTTCATTAGCTCTCTGATATCTTCCACGCTGTTTTCTCCGATTGCAGTAATTACCGGTGCAGACATGAAATCCTTTACTTGAATGCGCATAGACCTTTTTTCTTTCAATATCGTCATTTTAAATTTTGTACGATATTTAAAATAGTCCTTGATTTACAGAAACAGTACATTCGCTGCTTGAGCCAACAGGAGCCCGGCGGAGGTAATTGAATAACCGAAAAATGTCAACAAACATCAAAGATCAGCCTGAAGACAAGCGTGATAATCTCACCGAATCAATTCTCAAGAAATTTGATATCGTCGCGCTCAATGCAATGCAAGAAGAGGCGCGGCATGCGATCCTGACAAAGTCGGATGTGGTACTCCTCTCCCCTACCGGTACGGGAAAGACGTTGGCTTTTCTCTTGCCGTTGATCGAATCGCTGGATGAGAGCTGTGAAGAAATCCAATTACTGATACTCGTTCCCTCGAGGGAGTTGGCGCAACAAATAG
Organism: Cryomorphaceae bacterium 1068; assembly: GCA_027214385.1. Lineage (NCBI taxonomy): Bacteria > Pseudomonadati > Bacteroidota > Flavobacteriia > Flavobacteriales > Cryomorphaceae > Cryomorphaceae bacterium 1068. The sequence goes on from JAPVXR010000006.1 coordinate 8,747, forward strand.
AGCAGGTAACTCGGGAAATGGGTTCCGGTTTTAAAGTTAATGCCGTTTACGGTGGCAGAGCAGGCGCCCTCGACAAGATTGATTTAAAACACCGTCCTGCCATTCTCATTGGCACACCGGGTCGCATAGCTGATCGATTTCGCAGGGATCGCTTTTCTTTGGAATCCATTCAAACCCTCGTTCTCGATGAGTACGACAAATCATTGGAAGTCGGCTTTGAAAATGAGATGTCGGAGATCATCGAAGCTCTTCCGAATGTCAAGCAAAGAGTGCTCACGTCGGCTACGAGCGATGTGGAAATACCAAGCTTCGTGGAATTGCACAAACCAATTGTGATCAATCATGTTCCTGAAGAGAAATCACAATTGAAAATCAAGACCCTGCTTACTTCTAAAAAGGACAAGCTGACCGCATTGGTGCAAGCTCTTGGGATCATTGGCAATGAACCCGGAATCATCTTCGTCAATTTTAAAGAATCACTTGAAAGGGTAAGCGATTTCTTAGCAGAGCACGAAATCCATCACCAGTGCTTCCACGGTGACATGGAGCAAATGGATCGAGAGCGATCTCTTATCAAGTTTCGAAATGGTACCACACGGCTCTTGTTAGCTACAGATTTGGCCGCTCGCGGTCTGGATATTCCCGAGATAAAGTTCATCCTGCACTATCATCTTCCACCTCGCCTCAAGGAATTTACCCATAGAAACGGACGCACCGCGCGTATGAACCGCGATGGTAGCGCTTATATCCTTCAATGGGATGGCGAGGAGCTTCCTGAGTTCATTCGTGAGATGGAGCCCGAGAGCTTGATTCTCGAAGAACAAGCTGTGCCGCCGATCTCCAAGTCTACTCAATGGGTTACCATGTATGTAACGGGCGGCCGAAGAGATAAAATTTCCAAAGGCGATCTGGCAGGATTATTCTTGAAGCAAGGTCAAATTCAGAAAGATCAACTTGGGGTTATTGAACTCCAACAAAACAGTTCCTACGTCGGAGTACGAGCAGAGGTAGCAGAGCAGTTGATTGAAAAGACCAATAACACCAAGCTAAAGAAGAAAAAGGTACGGATTAGCCTGATTTGAAATCGAGTGATTCAGTTGCTTAAAAGGAAGCAGAACGGGTTAAGCAAAAGCCTCCCACAACTCAGGATACCTGGATGGTAATTCCTTTTGCTTCCAAGGTTTTCCCGGTATTTTAAATCCCTCTTCATCATTATCCGGGCGAAGTGGAATTAGAGTGCTCGTTTTTTTAAAGTAGAGATCCGCAATCAAATCTTGGATGGTTCGTCCTTCCAATGCATTAAAAGACTTGCCAATAATCAGGTTAGGGTTATGACATGCATTTTTGAAAAATACTTCTCCTTGCATGATGAATAAATTCATCAGGAGAATGGCCGCACTTGGTGATCCATCGCCAAAAATAATGGCAGTGGTAGCAGTAAGATCCTGGTTGATATTTTCTTCTATTAAAAAAGAGTACAAATTATCGAGTTCAATCAATTCATCTTTCTCAAGATTGGACAACTTATCCCTCAAGACCCCTAGCTGAAAGGTGTAGCCGTCTTTAGCTCTTGAAGTGGTGTCATCAATCATTTTCCAAAATCGCTCTTCTGAAAACTTCTGATCGTTAGTGCGTTCTTCTCTGGTTTCGATGATGCGGGTCAACTCTTTTTTGCGAACCTCTTCTTGGTAGCTAGCTTCCTCAGATTGCTGCTTTTTTGCCTGAATATGGCGAAAAACGGTCAACACTAATAAAACCAATAGTGCGAATGAGCCGGGAAAGTAAAAGTCAGATATTGAAAGAAACATGTCGCAAAAATCTTAAAACTTATTTCAAGTCACAATTGCCGTAAATATCAAACATTGAAATTTTAAACGGAGTGAGGAGGTCGAGTACCTCCCACTCAGATTCGTAGTTTGACTAAACCCGAGAAACAAACCACATCTCAATATCTCCTTTCCCTTTGGCTTTGATTCTTCCACGGCTTTCAAAAGTGTATTTTGCTTCGTCCTTGATGACATCATAAACGGCTTTGCTGATATTTACTTTCCCCACTTCTCCATTCGACTCAATGCGACTGGCCGTATTTACCGTATCTCCCCATAAATCGTACTGAAACTTCTTGACACCTACGATACCTGCTACAACCGGACCTGCATGGATTCCGATCCGCATTTCAAAAGCAGGTATCCCCTTTTTGTCCATTGAAGATTTGCGCTCACGAATGAACTCCTGCATTTCCAATGCCGCATCTACTGTATCTTTTACAGTGTTTCCCTTTTGATGCGAGAGTCCGCCGGCTGCCATATAAGCATCGCCTATGGTTTTGATTTTTTCGACTTCGTACCTTTCCATGATGCCGTCAAAGGCTTGAAAGCAAGCACCGATTTCTGCTACTAATTCCTTTGGGCTAAATAGCTCCGACTTTCGCGTGAACTCTTTAAAATCAGAAAAGAGGATGGAGACTGTGTCGTACTCGCGGGCATCTGCTTCTCCCTTTGCCTTGAGTTCTTCCGCCACATCTTCGGGCAAAATATTCAGTAGAAGATCATCCGAACGCTTCTTTTCAAAAGTGATCGCTTCATTCAACTCAAGTAAGGACTTTTCTGAATCCCTCTTAATCTTGTATCGGTTGAAAACCAAGACAAGTAGAACCAGCAATAGTACGGATCCCAGTATAGTAGAATTGCGAATAATCTTTTCCTTTAATATTTCTGCTTCAGCAAGTTCCCTGTCCTTCTGTTGACTTAATTTTTGAAGATTCATTTCCTGCTCAAAGGCGAACATACTCTTCATATCAGCCACCTTTTGCTTCAGGCTACCTGCAGTTACGTTATCATTGGCCCTATTGAATATTTTGAGGTACCGATGTGCCTCCTCGTAGCTGCCTTTTTGCTCATAGGCTGCAGCCAATACCTTAGCCGCTTGAGTGATATTTATTTCATCTCTCGGGTTCTTTTTGCTGTCTTCGATTGCAAAGCATAACTGACCGTAGTAAATGGCTTTATCAGGATCTCCTGATTCCAAATACACCTCTGCAAGAAATGAGTATGGCCGCGAAAAGGAATAGGGATCGTCATCCTCACTTCTAACATCTATGGCTTTATTGATATAGTGAAAAGCCGAATCGAGAGAAGCCGTTTTTAAATATAGCTTGCCCAGATAGAGGTAGCACTCGCTAAGTCTGTAGGTATTCCTTTGATCGGCATAAGACGTAATGGCTTTAGAGAAATACATTTTAGCCAGATCAATACTATCAAGCTCGGTGTAAGAAAGAGCCATCAGATAAGTGGAAAAATCATTGTTAGAGGCATTCAATGAATTGCGAAAGTTTGCAATAGCATCTTCATAATACTCCAACATATAACTGATGAGCCCAAGCTGCATATAACACTTAGAAACGCCTGCATCATCTTTAAATGAGGAAAACAACTCCATAGATCGGAGCAAAAAACCCGTCGCATCAGCAGGATTATTCTTTATGGCCAAATGGTACTTCCCCAAATCGTAAAGTGCTTCTGCCCTACCGTGATCGTAATTTAGCTTCTCGGCCAGCGCATTGGCTTTGGTGGAAAACAAGAGTGATGAATCTTTTTGAATCGACGTGTTGCTCCGATAAAAAGCATCCGACAACTCACAGAGGAGATCGACTTGTTCGGTAGTTTCCGACTTCTCATCCAGGAGGCTGATCAGTGAATCTCGAACGGCTTGAGAAGCATTTTGAGCAGATACCATACAAGTCGAAAAGAGTATCAGCATGAAGAGAAATGCAGACTTCGTCCTTGCATTTTTTGCAAAGATCAGAATAGCTCTATGGATGGCAGAGTTCAAGAGGTTTAGTAGCTAGCGTGCAATTTAATCGAATTTTGGTTTTCACCTGATTAAAGATTCATTATTCACAGCTTTTCACGGATGGAGATGCTTACTTAAAAAAGGAAAAAAGACAAGCTGTGCGCCCTTTTCTGACCGCGGTTATTGCTTTTAAAAAGACACGCATAAAGAGGCTTTAAGTTACGAATTTTTCTGCTTTTGACATATAACCTAAGTCACTATAATTCAAAGTATCCAGAGTTAATTTTGCGGTGCAAACCATAATACCACACACCATGAAAAATACACTCTTTACGGCAGTGCTGTTCCTACTGTCGTTTTCTCTATTTTCTCAAACTACCCTTTACGTTTCACCTACGGGAACGGGTGATGGATTGTCGCCCGACGATCCAATTGAATTACAATTTGGTCTCAGCACTGCTTATAACAGCGGCGGCGACTATGAATTGCGCGTTTTACAAGGAAACTATTCAGGCTTTACTCTCTACATCGATTTCGATGATAATTCCGGTTTTGAAAACATCACCGTTTCCGGAGGCTGGTTGGCAGGTTATGTAACCCAAGAGGCCGATCCAAGCCTTACCATTCTCGATGGTGAGGAAGTTCGGCAAGTAATTGACATTACACCAGGCTCGCAAACTTTAAGTGGCGATTTGGAGTTCTCAAACCTTACAATCGCCAATGGGTACTCAAACGATAAAAGTGGAGGAGGTATATTGGTAGAATCAGGCGAGGGAGAAGTTAGTGCGCTTATCACTTTGGTTTTTGATCGAGTCCATTTCTTGAACAATGTCGCCGACGACATCTATTCAGGAGGCGCAATATCTACTGGTTTAGGGTTCCGCATCAATGATTGTCTCTTCGATGGGAATTCAGGTAGCAGCGGTGGAGCCATTCATTCATATTCGTCAGAAAACACGCTCGCCATGGATAGGCTGATTACAAATACCACCTTTGAGAACAACTCCAATTACGGAAACCAAGGTTCGTCGATCTACACGAGTAGTTCTACTTTGACGATCGAAGACTGCGAGTTTTATGGAATGACAGACGGTACCGATTCAGGGAATGGCTCAGGAATCTACTCTGCCCATGGTCACTTGATCGTAGACCGATGTAAGTTCGAAGGCATCCGTATTAATTATTGGGCCAGTGCCATTCAGGGATGGAACTCAAATGTAGATATCTACAACTCACTTTTTCTGGACAACAAAGCAGGAATTATGAACGGCTACGGTACTGTAGCGTACTACCATGCCAACGGCGTAGACGATCAATTGATGCGGATTGTCAATTCAACCTTTGCGGGAAATGAAGCCCAAGGAGCGGGTAATTTTGCCAGCGCCGTTCACTTCCGTGGAAACGGTAACGACCAAATAGATATTCACAATTCCATCTTTTGGGACAATGGAGCAACCGCCGTATACCGGGAGTCGGGTATTGCCAACATCGGATGGTGCATCAGCGAGAACGACGCGCTTGGGTTTACCAATGAAGGTTCTGTTATTAACGATGATCCACTGTTTGAAGATGGTCATAGATTGGCCACTAACTCACCTGCCATCGATGCAGGAAACAACAGCTACCTAGACCCCGAATGGACTGATCTGGATGGGGGCATTCGCCTGTTGGGTATGGCGGCTGACTTTGGAGCTTTCGAATTCAATGAACCTCCGTCAGACATATGGGTAGGTATTACCCAAATCGAAGAAAACAACATTGCGGGAATGAGCTTCACCACCCTCGAAGCTGAAGGGCAAACGGGAGATGAGCATGTCTTTACCCTCGCAACGGGAGATGGTTCAAATGATGCAGACAATGATAAATTTTCAATTGTAGACGACCTATTAGCCTTGGATGAATCTGCCAACTTTGAAGAGCAGAACACTTACTTCATTTACCTCAAAGCCACTGATACCGACGAACAGGAAGTAGAAGTGCCTGTACAGATTTTGGTATTGGATGTGAATGAAGCGCCATTCATCGTGGGCAACTTGATGGACCAAGACGGCTTGGTAGGGGAATTCTCTTCCTTCACTGTTGACCTCGGTATTTTTAACGACGAAGATGAAGGAGATGCGTTGACCTTCTCTTCTACCCTCGCCAATAGCGATGATCTTCCTGCATGGCTAAGCTTCGACCCCGAAACGGGAAGTTTTGAAGGAACACCAATACAAACGGAATTATTGGAAATCAAAATCATCGCTACGGATATGATGGGGCTTCAGGCCGAAGACACCTTTATTTTGAACGTCATGCCACTTGGACTTTATGATCGGGACTACTTAGACTTAAATATCTATCCAAATCCTACCCGAGATTATGTTTACTTCGATGGAGAAATCGGTCAAGGTCGATACACGATTTACAACTTGGAAGGAAAGGCCATGGAATCAGGAGTTCTGACGGTAAATTCCACGAGAATCGATGTCAGAGCGCTCAAGTCGGGAATATACATCCTTGTTCTTTCAGGCGAGGACTGGTATAGCTCCTACCGCTTCATATTTGAGTAATTTAGGAATCACTTTATCAAAAGATAGAATGGCCGACCAAAAGAAGGGCGAAATCTCAGGATTTCGCCCTTCCTCAATTTTGGGTTTGACGAATAACGAGTCAGTAAAGAGACAGAATGGATTTGGCTACCTCTTAGGCACCTCTCTTCTTGTAAAACCTCTCCATCACAATGGAGTGTGGAAGCGTAAGTACGGAAATGAGGATGAAAACCAAGAGTAAATTGGATATCGGGAGCCAATCCATGTAAGAAATAAAAAGCAATAGCCCTGATCCAAAAAGGCTCAAAAGTGTATACGGCCAAAGCATTTTGAGAAAAAGGCCAATGGAGAATTTAGTGCGAAGATTCAACATGAAATCGTATTCATCCGAAAGGACCTTCAGAGAATGAATTACCACAAAGAAAAGCGTGAACGAGGTCAAAATCGGGAATACCATAAAGCTGAATTGAATCAATCCCATTACAAAGACCTCAATTGCTAAGCGCTCGAATGTGATCATTCTTCGGCTAAGGCCAAATATCAATATGCCCGCTACTATAGCTCCTGATACGGCGAGTAGAATCAAGTAAAATTGTGGATCCATGACTGCAGAAAGGTTGGCCATTTCTTCATTCGAACGGGCGATTTCGGCTATCTCTGATCGATTGAAATAAATCAGCCCTGACAATACGGTACTTCCCCAAGCGAAATATAAGAGAGGTTTGAGCATTCGGGAAAAGGAAAGATCGGCAAACTGGGATTGACCAAAATGATAAGCTGACAGCGCCAAAAACAAAGCCATACTCAACGCTGGTGCCACCAGCCACAATGCTACGTAAAGCCCTATCAGACCAAGATAAAAAAGGTAGAAGACCAAAGGTGACCAAGATGATTTTTCCAAGAAGAGAATATGATCTATAGCACCATGAGGAATTCCCAAAAGGGCTATAAAGGCGATGGCGGGCACAACTTGTACGGTTGTATTAAACTCGCTGACGCCCGAATAGAGCGCTAACAAGATGAAGAAACAAGAAATGAAAACGAAGGTAATCTTGTTCATGGATGATGGATAGGTATCAGTATAACCGAGTTCGGTGCCGTATTGTTGGATTTGACTTTCCTATCGATTCGCATTTTGGTGATAACCGGAAACCAAAACAACTTTTTACCTTCGCACAATTGCTGGCTTTATTTAAAGAAATTCAATTGCAATAGATGAAATACCAACCCCAATCCTCTATCTTATTCACCTCGGGCCACACCATGAAGAACCGCTTTATGCTGGCCCCGATGACCAATACCCAAAGCCACGAAGACGGCACGCTCTCTGACGATGAATACCGTTGGCTGACCATGCGAGCAGAAGGTGGATTTGGCTTGACTATGACTTGCGCAAGCCATGTACAGGCTATCGGCAAGGGGTTTCCGGGTCAGTTGGGAATCTTCTCCGATGTGCACATTGAGGGTCACCAAAGACTGGTCGCAGGAATCAAATCCTACGACAGTCTGGCGGTGATTCAACTACACCACGCGGGAATGCGTTCTCCTGAAGAGCTGATTGGAGAAAAGCCAGTCTGTCCATCTGACAATGAGAAGACCGGCGCTCGTGCTATGACTTTAGCCGAAGTGGAGCAACTGCGCGACGATTTTATCACCGCTGCTTTGAGAGCCAAAAAATGTGGCTACGATGGTGTAGAGGTGCACGGAGCGCATGGGTATACCCTCACTCAGTTTCTCAGTAGCGAGATCAATCACCGCACCGACCGTTACGGCGGTAGCCTGGAAAACCGATCTCGTCTGATGTTTGAGATTGTGAACGCCATCCGCGAAAAATGCGGCCAAGATTTCCTTTTGGGAATAAGGCTTTCACCCGAGCGGTTTGGCATGAAGCTCAGTGAAGTGAAAGAAGTGGCTCAACGGTTTATCGACGAAGGAAAGATTGACTTCTTGGACATTTCCCTTTGGGATTCCTTCAAAGAACCCGAGGAGGAAGAACACCAGGGCAAGTCCTTGTTGGAGCATTTTGCCGAACTGAATCGAGGAGATATCAAGCTGACGGTAGCAGGACAAATAAGAACAGGAGAAGATGTTCGAAAAGTTTTAGATTCGGGAATTGACTTTGTTACCGTCGGTCGCGCAGCCGTGCTTCACCACGACTTCCCGGAATTGGTAATGAAAGATCCTTCCTTCACTCCCATCGATACGCCCGTATCCGAAGATTATCTTCGCAAAGAAGGCTTAGGTGAAAAGATGGTGACGTATATGAAGCGTTGGCCCGATTTCGTAGCTGAGTAACCTCAAAAACGAAAGAGTCAATTTAAACGAAGACCGCTATCTTTCGCATTCTTGATCTTATGGATGGTCGCATTGTTTGGTCTTTCCGACAATCCATTGAAAGCTCTAGATGAGAAATACAAATAGTATATGATCAAATTCTTTAGACGCATCCGTCAAAAATTGGTAGCCGAAAGCAAATTCTCGAAGTACCTGATCTATGCAGCTGGCGAAATCGTCCTGGTAGTCATCGGTATTCTCATAGCGCTGCAGATCAACAATGCAAACGAAAACAGAAAACTGCGGAATGCAGAAATCAAAATTCTGAAAGAGTTGGTGGTCAATCTGCGAACAGATTCAATTGACCATTCGGCAAATCTTGAATGGTACGTCAAGAGCGCGAATGCTTCGAGATTGGTTGTAGAGGCCCTCGAGTCGAAATCGCCTTGGAACGACTCTATGGGAGTTCATTATGGCTGGATATTCCTAAAAGGCTTGTCCAATCTCAACACATCGGCATACGATAACTTAAAAGCTCAAGGCTTTGGCCTGATCAGCAATGATAGCATCCGCCTTGGCTTAACCAATCTATACTCCGGTCATTATGACCGATACTTGAAGTACGAACAGGAATTTGCAGTAATGAACTACAACCAGGTGGTCTCGCCGGTGCTTCTCAGTCGTTTAAAAATGGACCGATGGTTTCATGCTACACCCTTAAATTACAACGCGTTGCTTGAAGATGAGGAGTTCAGGGAGGTCGTAAGATGGAAGGGGATTAATATGGCATTTGTCGGGACCCACTGCCGCACTGCCCGAGATGGTGCGAGTGAGCTTATCGCCGATATTGAACGTGAAATTCAACGACTTGAAAACTAGCTTTACCTAGCTGGTTTCATACGTAACATTTAGATTTGTCTACTTTTTTGCAAAAGCCTTAAACACAATCTGACATTTATGGCTTCTAGCTTTTTCGCCCTTTTCGATGATATCGCCGTGCTGATGGACGAAGAAGTGTTGGAGTTTGCTGATCACATCCAAACTTTTGCGATGGATGGATTTGACAGGGATAAGGCGCGGCAAGTCTATCTGGCTCGCTCTGTGTGGCGACCAAGGTTTTTAAAAGATCCCTCAAATCGGATCGAAGTTCCCGCTATGAGATACTCCGTTCCCGGTCAGGCCGGGATGTCTTTCAATCTAGCCTTTGGAACCAGAGAATCGTTAGAAAGAACATTGGAAACGCCTATTGAAGACAGAGATGAGGCGAAACAGTACATTGGTGCACTGCTTCAAGATAGTCTGCGACATGAGTCTCTATGCCGGAAATTGAAAGATTGCAATAGACCTGATGACGTCGAAAAAGGAATGAAGAGGGCTTTTGGCGATAATCTAACCACGATGGAGGAACCTGAGGAATTCAATGCGCAAACTATGGAGTCATATATCGGCATATTGGACTGGCAGCGAAAACACATTTTTTAGTTTAAGCAAAAAGTGTTGAAATAGGACATTGGATAGATGACTTGGTTTCTCACAATAGGACTACTTATTATCGGCATCATCTTGCTGGTCTCTCTGATCAGATGGAATGTAATCAGGGCACTCCGCAAAAGCCTTACTCTTTCAGATTACGATATCTACGATAATAAACGCGTAACGGCTATAGCCAAACGCAAAACGGGAGATACCTTCGGGTTTCCGTTAAAATGCACTGTGGCTATCGGTCAGCGCGACATTCACGTTATCCCACTTCGATTCAACCCGTTCTTATTTATGACCGACTACCCGATTGCGTTTTCTAAAGCCACCAATAAGAAATTGAAAATTCAGCGTTCAGAGTACACTGAAATTATCTTCATCGGAAAGCAACGAAAATCGAGCGTTTTTGGCTCAGTAGTTGAAATCACCATTCAGGTGTACGATCAAGAAGAAAAGAAGGAATTGGTCCGTAAGCTGAAGAATTGGAAATGAATGCCGGGTGTTCATATGCCCGATACCTTCTCAAACGATTTTCTATCGATCGAATTCGCGTAAGTTTTTATGATATTTTCGGCGTCTAATGAAGAAAAAAAAGAAAGGTCTTCTCCTACGCCTACTCACATCGCTAGGGTTTCCCATTCTCTTGGTGGTTTTACTTTTTGGGCATTCCGATATTCCGCTGAAGGATCTCAAAGACAAATATGCTTTGACGTCATCTGAGTTTATGCCACTTGAAGGAATGGACGTTCACTACGCCAACGAGGGCAATCAGAGCGATTCTATCCCGGTAGTTTTGATCCACGGAACGGGATCCAGCCTGCATACCTTCGATGGATGGGCTGATCGCTTGCAGGAAGAACATCGGGTTATCCGCATGGATCTCCCGGGTTACGGATTGACGGGTCCCTTTCCCGATGGTGACTATTCTAAAGAACACTATGTGGACTTTTTGAAATCATTTCTAGACGAGTTAGATATAGATCAATGTGCTCTAGCAGGAAATTCCCTCGGCGGAGGAATAGCTTGGCGATTTGCGGAACATCACCCGGAAATGGTCGACAAGCTAATATTAATCGATGCCGCCGGATATCCTAATAGAGCGAGCATTGAACCGATTGCCTTTAAAATCGCAAAAGTACCTGTGCTAAAAAATATTTTCAAGTTCATTACCCCTCGTTTTGTTGCCAAATCCAGCTTAGAGAATGTTTATGCCGATAAATCGCTGGTAAATGATGAACTGGTAGATCGCTATTTTGAGCTGACATTACGAGAGGGGAACCGACAAGCTTTTCTGGATCGGTTTGAGGCAAAGAACGACACAGCCGCTTATTTGAGAATACCATCAATCGAAACTCTAACACTGATCCTTTGGGGAGAAAAAGATCAATTGATCCCAATTGAATCGGCAGATCGGTTTCACGAAGATCTACCGAACGGTACATTGGTTATTCTTCCAAATTTGGGACATGTACCGATGGAAGAAAGTCCAAAAGAGAGTTTGCTACCTGTTCTTGAATTTTTAAATCGAAATAATCATTAAGACGCTTTACTCAGATTTGTCTTCTTCATTAGAAGTGCATAGATACAGTAGCTTCTATGATTTTCACTTCGGGAATCATCTAATTAAAGACTAACTACACAAGACTTAGATTCGCCTAACTCTTAATTGCTGTAATGCGATTTGTGCTGATTGAATCGAGATTCGTTGATCAGGTAATCCAAGTTGATGTGATAGGCATTTGGAGTATCCCAGAACGATTGTTGGGCGTTGGTGTAGACTGTCTCTCCCAAAACGTCAAAAATATTGACATCAACTATAGTTTCGAAATGCTTTGGAGAGATGGAAGCTCCCGTTCTGTGGCCTTTGGGATCTTCCAAAGATTGATTCTCAGTTGCAAAAGAATCCGAACCGTCTTGTGTGACAAATATTGGAGTGACCAAAACACTGCCATACACAACATATTGAACACCTAGCTTGTCACAAATTTCACCAGGAGAGTAATCTCTAATATTGGTCCAATCGATGTCGTTCTGCGCCAAAAGCAAATTGGTAGAATCTGCAGGCTGTATTTTGAGGTAATCATTTACGCGCCTTAAATCTTCTATACAGTCTTTTTGAACGATAAGGCTAATATTCTCCTTCACGTTTTTATTGTAAGCATCAGCATACACAAATGGGACAACGGCAATGCGATTCTGATACATTTTCATTTTCGTCTCCCAATCGACGTAAGTTCTTGGTGGCAAACCGAAGTTTAGTAGCTCAGTTTCGCCATCTCCAAAATCAATTCTGACAATATCTGATTTATCAATCCGAACGGGTATATCTTGTCCTGTCAAATGCATTGTAATAGTGGTTTCGTCTTGAGCTTTTACGTCACCAACTTTAATTAGACCGCTCATCAGAAACACTTTGTCTAATGAGTTTTTGTCTTGTGAGAATAGGTTCCCTCCGAAAAGAACAAGCAGAGATAGAGTGACAAATACAGGCTTTAAGCGACCAAGGCTGAAAAGAGACATATGTATAGCTGATTAATTTAAGCGCCAAAGTAATAAAATCGGTTAAAAGGAAGTCGGACAACTTCAAAAAGGTAATACCATAAAGCCGATGATACCTGTGCGAATAACCGTTTCAGAAAGCTGAACGATAATCACCAAATGCATTGAAGCTCTATACTCTTACCTCAGAAAAAAAATCTCTGCCTAGGTCTCTGTTTCATCAGGAGCGGAATCAGCCTGATCATTTGGTTGATTCAAAACAATTTGCGGGTACGGTATTTCAATTTTTGCTTTATCAAAGGATTCTTTGACCAGCTTCATGGTATCACTTTTTGTCTGGAGCCAAATCTTTTGGTGTACCCAAAAAAGAATCCGTAGGTCAATGCTACTGGCTGCAAACTCATTGACGTACACAACCGGTTCGGGTGACCGTCGAATACGTTTATCCGCTTTGAGTATTTCCATCACAATCACCGAAGCCTCTTCTAGATTGGTTCCGTAATTCACCCCTACCAGTAATTCAACGCGCCTGAACTTGCTACTGAGCGTCCAATTAATCAAATGGTTATTCAATAAATCTCCGTTTGGAATAATAACATCTGCTCCGTCAAAAGATGTAACGGTACTGCTTCTGAAGCCGATGCTCTTCATCTTTCCTTTTTGCCCGGCTATTTCTACCACATCTCCAATATTCAGAGGCTTTTCAAATGCGATAATCAAGCCCGAGACTAAATTGCTTACCAGGCTTTGCAGACCAAAACCAATACCAACACTTAATGCCCCAAAAATGATGGCAACTTTATCCAGTGGTATACCTGTGGCCGCAAAGGCGAGTAAGACTCCACAGGTGATTATGACAATTCGGATTAGCAATACCCATCTACCTATACCTCCTCTTACGTCTTCTGAATTCACATTCTCACCGTCACCCGCGAAATACGAAACCAATTTCGAACTCACCGCTGAAATCAATAAAATACCTGCGAAGACGAGAATGTCTGTGATGCTGAATTCCAATGAGCCAATAGCATAATCAGTCTGTAAGAACTGCTTTATCGGGAAAGCAATTTCTTCATAGATGTAAAAATTCCTCCCAACCAAAACAAACCAACCCAAGAAAACCAAGTAGTATAAATAAGACGGGGTTTCTTTCTTTATTCGGTCAAAGTCTACGTAGTATCTTTTCTTCTCATCTTCTCTGTAAGCTTCTGCGCTTAGGGCGAATAGATCGTTAATCAAGTGCATGGTCCACAAGAGGTATGTGCCTATGATAATATTAAAGACGCCTGAGGTAAACATTGCCTTGCTCAGATTATACCTCCCAAAGACATTGCCAAAAATGGAAACCGCAACAAACACCAAGAATACAATGATGAAGAGAAAAATTCCACGTTGTCGAAGTTCGGTCACACGCCCGCTGAAAACGACCACAATTCCGAAGACGAGACTTATAGATGAAAGTATCAACATAAATTCTCTTTCCAATCTGGAAGCTTGCAAAACGAGATTCAAGGCACAAGTAGCTAAAAACACCAAAAAGAGAAACGAGAAAGACAACTTCCAAAACGTTGAGGTCTCAAACCAAATCACCCTTGCAAGCATAATGGTGATAAGGATCCATATCAATGCCTCAAATACGAATGGAGGTGACGGAAAAATGAATTGCCCCACAGCCAGAGTTATGACGGATGCTGATAGCACGGGAGATTTTAAAGCTTCTTGGGTCAAGTCTGTTTGATTCGATGACTTTGCCGCGAAAATATTGCGCTTTAAATTCTTAATATACCTGTTTATCAGAAAGAAAACGAAGAGCAAGAGAAGGATTTGAAATACCTGATTCTCGATATAAAAAATGAGCACCAAGAATGATTTGAGTGCTGAGTAATGAATTATTTCCTCAAACGGCCTGGTATATCCAACAGGGCCATAAATATTGGCCAATTCTCGTTTGAACGAAAGCCCCGACAATTCCTCCTGAAATTTGCGGATTTCTTCTCGTTTAAGCCTCAAATTGGCGATCATAACATTGGCTCGGACCTGTGTAGCACCCATTTTTTTCAAATAAGCATCTAGCATCTTTTCAGTTGGGCCAAAATCACTTCGGATCGATGCTACTTTTTGAATGTACTCCTCAACTTCCGCAGAGTCTCTCGGCAAATAAAATAATAAGGTGTCGCTAGCAACGGAATCAATGCGCAATCTAAAACCCTCGAGGCGTTCCTTAGTCCGATCAATCTGTTCCTTCTTGAGCTCTAGATTCTTTTCAAACCCGAGAAGCAAAGCTGATGATGTCGCTAAGTTGCGTGAAGTTTGTATGGTTCCCTGATTGTAAAAAATACCATCAAAAGCCGTTTGAGCGCCTTCTTTAATCTTCTTAATTCCTATTTCATAAGAGGCTGTGTCTATACCAGGCTCTAAATAATCGCGGGCTTTTTGAAATTCCGTTCTAAGGCCATTAAAAAGCAGATTTTGTCGGCTTAAAATACTGCGCTCACGCAACTCCCCTTCCAGCATTTTACTGCTCTCCAACATTTTATCCTCAAGTACCTCGCGTATCGAAGAATCAACGACAATAGGCTTTAATGCTGTATCAATCTGGCCTTGAATCCTTGTAAAAGAAATGGCTAGTAGCACCAATAAATAAATGCGAAATTTCATGCAGGTGTCTTACAAAGAGTGATGAAAATTATTCTGGCCAAAGATAAATGATTGTGTTATGATTTAATTCGACTTGATTTTTCAGTAATGTGCACCATATTAGATGAA
Organism: Cryomorphaceae bacterium 1068; assembly: GCA_027214385.1. Lineage (NCBI taxonomy): Bacteria > Pseudomonadati > Bacteroidota > Flavobacteriia > Flavobacteriales > Cryomorphaceae > Cryomorphaceae bacterium 1068. The sequence goes on from JAPVXR010000006.1 coordinate 24,088, forward strand.
AGCAGTGCTTTCAAAAGTTTTCGTTTTAATCTCTCGTTAGAGTCCCTTTCACTAGGCGTAAAACGTTGTGTCCTTTTCACCTCAGCTTTGTACCCTTTTCACAATCAATTTCATACTTTTCAGCTCCAAACACTGGAATTGATACTTCACAAATTTGCAATTTTGGCAATGATCGCGCGAAAACAGAATTATCCTGTCGGAATTGGTATTCTTCTGCTATTCTTGAATTCGGTAGCTCCAGCTTTGTTTGGACAAGGCGAAGACACAATCGTTGCACTCGATTCGGAGAAATGGATTGAAAAGATGAACGATAAACTAGCCATTGATCTCTCAGCCAATAACGATTTTCACCGATTTGAGTTGCGAACAGATGATTTACGACTCGTATTATACCCAAACACACCAACCAATTTGAAGTTAAAATTGAACTATCGATTTCTTTCCGTTGGAATTAAATATGCTCCAACCTTTATTCCAGGCAATGACGATACAGAACAGCGGGGTACTACAAAAAACTTTGGGCTGCAAACTGAACTCATCTTTGACCATTGGTTTCTTGATCTCGCTTACAATTCCGTGAATGGTTTTTATTTGAGAAATTCGGATGAACTGATTTCAGAACTTGAAGAAGGTGAGTATCTCCTTTTTCCGGATTTAAAATACCGAGGTTTTCGAATAAGTTCTGGGTATTCGCAAAACACAAATTTCTCGTTGCGAAGTTTAACGACCCAAACGGAGCGCCAATTGAAGAGTGCAGGAAGTTTCATGCCAATGATTAATTTCAGATACTATATTATAGATGACCAATCTGATGGGAATACCACACAAAAATCAAATAATACTGAAGTTGATATAGGCCCAGGATACGCCTATACCTTCGTCATGAATGAGAATTTTTACTTTTCTCTGGGTGGATCTGCCAATATGGGCTATTTACGCACCAAGCTCACTACTCGCTTTCCCGATGGGGATTTGGTTACGAATAGCGATAACCTCGTGCTCAGACTCGATGGAAGAACGGGAATAGGTTACAATGGCGATCGATTCTATACAGGTCTTTACGCCACCTTGTCAGAAACGCGCTACCGTCAAGAAAGTACCACTGCGATAAACTTTGACACACGTCTCCTCTATCACCTCTTTTTCGGAGTCCGGATAAAAGCTCCTCGATTTATTGAGAAGCCAGTAAAATCAGTGGAAAAAAAGTTGCAGTAGAGCTAAGGGAGAGACAGTATCGTTGTACTCACTTCGACAATGTTTCTTGAAAAGGAAATTAATCTTTTGCACCCATATATAAAGAGAATTTGTACTTGTTCCTTTGAGCACAAAGGAAATAGGCAAGCCTTTATTAATAGTTTTGACGGGGTAAAAGATGCAGGAGCATGTTGGAAATTCCATCCGTTAATGCACGGAAATTGATCCCCTTGGGGAAGAAGAAATTTATTGAAAATTAAAATGGCGAGCACTAAGGAACCTAAAATCATCATCGGCTGCATGTCTTGGGGAGCATGGGGAAAGCGACTCTCACAAAGCGAGCAAACTCGACTCATTGAGTCTTGCGTCGAAAACGGAAACACCACCTTCGACCATGCCGATATCTATGGCGATTATACCACCGAAGCAGAGTTTGGTTTGGCCTTTCGGCAAAGCAACGTCAGTCGAGATCAAATTGAATTGATCACTAAATGTGGTATCCAATACGATGGAAAATCGCGAAACAACTCAATCAAGCATTACGATTACTCCAAAGACTACATCATATGGAGTGCGGAGGAATCGCTTAAAAACCTCGGGACGGACTACCTCGATACCTTTCTGCTCCACCGCCCCAGCCCTTTGATGCACCCCGATGAAATTGCCGAAGCCATCACGCACCTTCTGGAATCGGGTAAGATCAAGGAATTCGGAGTCTCCAATTTTACTCCTTCACAGGTTTCCCTGGTTTCCGGCAAGGTCAATATCTCGGTAAATCAAGTGGAATTCTCCCTGACCCAGCACTCTGCCATGGAAGATGGCACTTTTGATTACCTTCTTCAAAACGGCATTCGTGCGATGAGTTGGAGTCCTTTGGGAAGCGTTTTCAAAAAGGACGACGAGCTAAGTCAACGCGTGAAAAAGATTTTGGCATCGCTTACTGACAAGTACCAAACAACCGAAGATGTCCTTCTTCTTGCGTGGATTCTAAAACATCCTATCAAAGTTTCGCCGGTGATCGGCACCACCAATCGCGAGCGAATCAAAAACAGCAGCCGCGCATTGGAACTCGAGCTGGAATTGGAAGATTGGTTTGAATTACTGAAAGCAAGTCAGGGGCGTAAGGTGCCTTAATTCGAATCGGCCATCAGTCGAAATCCACCACCAATTTCTACTTTAGGGATCTGAAACAATAGACAGTAACTTGATTTTTGATTTTCCTTTCAGCTTTGGACAGAAAAGTTCCTTGCTGCTTATCTTTTTCTTTTTCGGCTTGGTGTTCTCTCTGCTCACTTTGAGAATAGGAGTACTTCGAGAGAACAAAGCAAGCAAGTGGCTAAGCCTTTTACTCTTCCTTTGCACGATGTATATCACGCCCTATATGCTGGGGTATGCGAATTGGTATTCAGGAGGCGTTACCCGCGAGATTCTATTCTTTGTCCCTTTCATGCAAGTGTTCCTGATAGGTCCTGTGGTATTCTTTTACATGAAAAGCTTACTGGACAGTGGTTTTCGTCTTTCACAACGGGAATTTTTGCACTTTTTGCCTGCCGTTCTCTATGGGGTCTACAGTTTAGTCGTTTTCGTTACCGACAAATTAATCCTCGATGAATTCTACTTCTATGCGGATGGACGGGATAAAGATCTGGCGAATTGGTATCAGGCATCGGGCTTATTCTCGATGGCGATCTACTTAATTCTCAGCTTAAAATACTACACAGATTACAAGAAACGGATATTCAATGAGGTAAGTTATGCCGACACCATCTTGTTTCAGTGGATCCGAAATTTTACGATCGCGTTTTTAGGTATTCTCATTTTGAGAGTGCTGTTTTTTATTATCAACCCCGATTGGGGAGAATTTGGCAGTCAATTTTGGTACTACCTCTCCTTCTCATTCATCTTTTCATATGTTGCGATTGCGGGGTACACCAATGTAGTGAAGTACACAACACTTTCCGAGATTGGTCAGTCAGGATTTAATAAATATCAAAAGGTTGAACAGAAAGAAGTCGAGCAGGATGATAAATCTCAACCTGACTCCTCCTTGCTAAAAGAGACCAAGCCGAATCAGCTAGACGAAGCCCGAATTGTTGAATGGAAAACAAAACTTCAACATTTGATGGGTGAAAATCGGCTCTATGAAAACCCGAGACTAACCCTCACCGATGTCGCTCAAGAATTAGGTACGACTTCAAAACTAATTTCCACTGTAGTGAATCAAGGCTTCCGAATGAACTTCAATGACTACGTAAATCAATTTAGAGTAGAAGCGGTGCAGCAACGACTCAAGGCAGGTGAACATATTTCAAAAACATTGCTCGGTGTGGCATTGGAATGTGGCTTCAACAGTAAGGCGACTTTCAATAGAGCGTTTAAAAAGAATACCTCCATTTCGCCTAAAGATTTCCTTGAATCTTTAACAAATGAGTAGGTCTCAAATCAAGATTTGCAGCGATAGCAGCCTTTACCAAGTGCACCTTTGACAAAACAAATCGCCCTAGATATGAAAAAATTGATTCTGCTACCCGCCTTGCTTTTTGCAATCGCTACCTTTTGTCAAAGCCGGAAAATTCAGCTCGATTCATTGGTCAATTCGAAGATTGGTACAGAAGATCCTTCTGTTATGGTCGGAGTCGTCAAAGATGGAGAGATCATCTATACAAGCATTCGAGGCATGGCTAGTCTCCAGCACATGGTTCCTGCCAATGAAAATACCCGATCAAATATCGCTTCTACCGCCAAGCAGTTTACCGCTTTAATGGTTTTGGATCTTTCTATGAAGGGAAAGCTTAGCTTGGAAGATGACATCCGCGAGTTTATTCCAGATCTGTATCCTGAAGTCAAAGAGGAGATCAAAATCCGTCATTTACTCAATCACACGAGTGGTGTAAGAGATTACTGCGATCTGATGGGCATTCAACAAGATCCATGGTGGAGACGAGAAGGTCTTGATAACGACGAAGTGATAGAGTTTTTAACGCAACAAGAAACCGTCGCTTTTGAACCAGGGTCAGAATATGAATACAGTAATTCAGGCTATATACTTCTAGCCAAAGTTATAGAGGTCATTACGGAAGAGGAGTTTCACGAGTATTCAAGGCGCTACTTTGAAGAAATGGGAATGAATCAAACTAGATTTTTGGAAGACTACATGCGAATTGTTCCTAATCAAGCCCTGCCTTACTCCGATTGGGGAGATGGGGAATGGAAGCAATTCCCAATGATGACAAGCACCTATGGCGAAGGGTTTCTATTTACTACTCTCAATGATCAACTCTCTTTTGAAATACTGATTCAGCAAGCGACAGAATCTGGAAACGAACTATTGATAAAAAGTCAGGAGCCTATTCCAAATAGTGAAATTGAACAATATGGATTTGGGTTGGAACTATCGGATAAACTGGGATATATATCAGTCCATCACGCAGGTGGAACAGGATCTTACGGTTCGCAAATGGTTAGATATCCTGAAGAGAAGCTTTCCATATTTGTGATGAGCAGCAATAGTAAAGTATGGACAGGAGGGCTGGCTGACGAAATAGCCAGTGTATTCTTAGAAGAAATAGTGACCCCGATTGAATACGCCTCTCGTCTTGACTCAGTTCCCACGAAAAAACTCTCCAAGGACTTCAAAGGACAATATCTCGCATCTGATGGTCGATTGATTCGCATCGAAGAAGAGGAAGGTAATGTCGTTTGGAAATACGCCAACCAATATTCTATTCCGATTATTAAGGAGGAAGAAAATCTCTACCATGCCAGTTATGACGAGAACCTAAAAATCGGATTTTTTGAAACAGAAGTGGTGCTTTTCGATCCTGACGGAGAGACGACCATTTTTAAAAAGCATAAAATTGAAGAGCCTACACTAGCAGACTACGAGAGTTTTGTAGGCAAGTACTACAGCGATGAGTTGGACATGAACTTTAGCCTATCCTTGGTAGAAAACGACTTAATGATCGACTTAGACGGGTGGAGCAAGAAGAGAAAAGTAGAGGTTCTAAACCAAGATGACTTTTTGGTACGCAACTATATTCTCAAAGTGGAAAGAGATGAATTCGACCGTGTAGTTGCCATTTCAGTTAGCCTGAGTCGCGCCAAGAATAATAGGTTCGCCAAGAAATCCAATTTGCAGTTTCAACCCAAAATTGAAATCGCAGGTGGCACGATCAGCGTCACGACTATTGGTTCTGTAGATGGATCAGCCTCAGATATTTTGCTTACCAAAAACTACGAGAACGGGAATGAGATTTGGTCTCAGCAATTTGGCGGAAGCAGCTACGACAAGGCTAGCTCAATCATCGATACGGAAGATGGTTATTTGATCGTTGGCTCGACAAGTTCATACGGCAAGGGCAATTATGATATGTTCGTCATAAAGACCAATAAAAAAGGAAAGAAGGTGTGGCAAAACACCTTTGGTGAAAAAATGAATGAATATGGTTATACGGCAGAAATTACACCGACCGGTTATTTGATCAAAGGAACCACACAACATTGCACTGATGGCGATGTCTTTGATTGCACTACCAATATTTGGATGGTTTCTATCGATGAAGATGGCAACCAATTATCGAGCAAAGTTCTGGAAGAGATGTAATCGCCAAAGAGTCGATCGAAAATATCTCAACCCGTTTCAGAATTCCAACTCCCTACTGCTGATAGTTCAATAACCAATGGAACTTCTGACGAAATGCCTTTATTTGTTCTTAGAGCAGATGATAAAATTTTAGGAGCCGCTGTTCTCAGAAAATAAAGCACTTTTTCTCAACAGCTCTATATCTTCAGGGCTGGCCATAGACTGCTCAGCTCGGCTAAAAGCTCCTTTTGAATGCTTGAGAGATGCCTCTCGAATGATTCTATTTTTCATGAGGTGCAGCGAATGAAATGCCTTTTGCATCTTCAACATGACTTCAATATTACCCGCACCGTCACGGGCAACTGCTCTGAAGGAGTCTTCAAACAGATCCTCCAAATTGAGCTTCGGAACCTCAATACGATCATATTTAACCCTTTCGTCAGATTCAGGTGAGTATTGATCCCACAAATAAAATAGTCGTTCATTGGTACCGATGATTTGAATTGCCGTTCCCGGATCGTTTATACCCGTTGAAAGGGCGCGGCTCGCAATTTCTGATAGTGCGATCAGACCGAATCGCGGGTCGGAATCGAAATCACGAGTTTTACCTATTGAGAAGCCCTTATTGATAGCTTGATTTACTTCTTTTCTCTCTAATGGTCCGTCAATATTGATAAATGCAATTGGTGTTCCGGGGTTGACAAATCTCCCCGGCATAGAATTAATACGGATCGTCAATTCCCTCTTTTCCGCGAAAGCTTGAAGTTTTTGAAAATTAATACTCTGGATATAGCCCGTTACGTTGCTAAACACCGCAGTGCTTGGAGGCTGATTGTTATCATATGGCTTAGCCTTGAGGTAAGGATATTTGAGTCGTTCAATGATAGCTATGCTGGTAGCTTCCTCTATTTTATGGATGGTATGCTCAAGACGGCCTAATCTTGAAATACGATCTACCCAACGCAAAAACACCAAGATGATTAAGGCAAAAAATACCAATGCAAAAAGAAACAAAATAAATCTCCCGGATTTTCCAAAGTAACCGTTGTTGATAGCAACCGATGCAACTATTCCAAATATAAACGCACTTATAAATACAGAAAGCGCATTTTGGGAGACATCGTCGGCAATTACTAGTTTGAAAGATCGAGGTGTTGCTGCGTTTTGTGCTGCAGAAAATGCGGAAAGCATTGATGTAACTGCAAAAATGGATATAACCAACATGCTGGATGCAATAGTATCCAGGAGCCATTTTACTGATTCCATTTTAATTTCGGGAACAAGATCATCTAAAAAAGTTCCATCAGCCTCTGAAGCTATCAAGGCTAGTACAATAGCAGCTGCACAAAACAAGGCAGGTCTAAACCAAAGCCGTTGTTTCAGCTTGGACCAGAAAAGGGTAAGTTTATTCTTCATTAATGTGAAACTTGAACCGTGTTGAAAGGATAAGCATAATAACTTAAAGACCTAGGCAAATATGCCAAAAGGTTCGTACCAAGAATAATTCTCCTCCAATTAAACCATTTCTTTGTCCTTGAGTCCAAGGGACTATTACACTTCGAATACTCACTAAATCTATCATTCGCTCATCGATTTTCGATGCGAGAAAGCACAAGTACGTCCAGCATGAAAAAACTCTTTTCACTTTTTGCCCTTTTGGCGCTCTCATTGATCAGCACCGCTCAATCTTTTTACGATATCAACACCATCCAAACCATCGAGCTCACTTTTGAGGAATCGAATTGGGATGCGCTGCTAGACGCTGAAAAAGCAGGAGACGGCGATTACATCATGGCGCAAAGCGTTTTGATCAACGGACTGGAATACGACAGCGTAGGTGTGAAGTACAAGGGAAACAGCACTTACAATGCCAACCAAGTCAAGAATCCGTTTCATATCGAACTCGATACTTACAAGGATCACGAGCACGACGGATACACGGATATCAAGTTGAGCAATGTGGCCAAGGATCCCTCATTTTTACGAGAGGTCCTCTCCTACCAAATCCTACGAGATTACATGGACGCTCCGCTTTCCAATTATGCCAATGTATATGTAAACGGAGATTTGATCGGGCTTTACAGCAATTCAGAATCGGTGTCAAAGAAGTTTGTGAATAGCCGTTTTGGCTCAAATGACAATACATTTATCAAATGTAATCCCGTGGATGGCGCGGGTCCTGGTAGCAATGAATTGCCCGATCTGGTTTATCTGGGTCAAGACAGCGGAGACTACGATGAAGCCTACGAGCTCAAGTCTGACTTTGGTTGGGAAGACTTAATCAACCTGTGTGACACGTTAGAAAACCACATCGGAGATATTGAGGAGATCCTAGACGTAGACCGGGCACTCTGGATGTTGGCCTTCGACAATATTTTGGTCAACTTGGACAGTTACATCGGCGGATTCAAACAGAACTACTACCTCTACCGTGACGACAACGATCGATTCGTTCCCGTGGTTTGGGATCTCAATGAGTCATTCGGAACCTTCTCCATGACGGGATCTGGAAATCTCAATAACACCACCTCGAAACAGCAGATGAGCCATCTTCTTCACGAAAACGACGAGGATTTCCCATTGATAAGTCAATTGCTGAGCAATCCTTCTTACAAGAAAATGTACCTCGCTCATTGCAAGACCATCTTGGAAGATCACTTCGCCAATGACGATCAATATGTCGCAGCGGCAGAGGCACTGCAAGATATTATCGCAGCCGATGTACAGGCCGACGACAACAAGTTTTACACCTACAACAACTTCATTTCCAACCTCAATTCGGATATCGGAGGAGGAGGCCCTGGCCCAGGCGGAATGAGCGTCCCGGGCATTACCAATTTGATGGACGGGCGATACAGCTACTTGATGAATCAAGATGATTTTGAAGCTACTCAGCCGACCATAGACGATATTCAAATATCCATTGAGACACCGACTGTTGGAGAGCCTATTACAGTTACAGCTACAATTCTCAACGAGAACACGGCCTTTCTCGGGTACCGATCGGAGCCCAATACTCCCTTTCAGAAGGTAGAATTGCTTGACGACGGCATGCACAATGACGGATCGGCAAATGACGGCGTCTTTGGCGCAGAAATGCCGATTGAGAGCAATTTAGTGGAATACTACCTCTATGCCGAAAACGATGATATCGGAGCCTTCTCTCCCACCAATGCCGAGCACGAATTCTATTCAGTGTCTGCCACTAATGTGGTGATTGGTGATATCGTCATCAACGAGTTTATGGCTTCCAATGATGCCACTGCCATTGACCAAGACGGAGAATACGATGATTGGATTGAGCTCTACAACCGTGGCGATGAAACGGTAGAATTAGATGGCTACCACTTGAGTGATGACGAATCTGAACTAGGAATATTTACTTTTCCGGAAGGAGCCATTTTACAAGCCGATGACTACCTCGTGGTTTGGGCCGATAAGGATCTTGACCAAACAGGATTTCATGCCGACTTCAAACTATCGGCTAGCGGCGAGTCTATTTACCTTTCAGATTCTGAGTTCACTCTACTCGATGCCATCACTTTCAATGAACAAACTACGGATATCTCCTTTGGGCGTTCGCCAAACGGGACTGGAACTTTCCAATTTATGGAGCCGACCTTTGCTGCGGAAAACGATGTGCCATTGGGTATTGAGGAAGCGGTAAATCAAGACGGTACGATGAAGCTCTACCCCAATCCGACGCAAGAAAACTTCACGATTGAACTCTCAGGATTTGAAACCACCACGCAGGAAATCCTCGTTTACGACCTCCAAGGAAAAACCGTTTTCCAAGGATCGGTGCGAGATACCATTATCATAGACGCGAGCGACTGGACTGCTGGATTTTACGTGGTAACGGCTGGTAGCTTGAGAACGAAGTTGGTGGTTTACTAGCCGTCAACTTGCCGACCTCTTGATCATAATTTGCATAACTAAACGATAGCGCTTTGTCGAGTTCAGGTGCTCTGCAACCCTTTCTGAAGTGATCTCAAAAGAGACTTACACATTGAACTCAATTTTGATCTTCTCTGAAGTCAATTTTTTAATAAGCCATCCATAGAGAACGCTAAAACCAAGTGCCACAAGAATTGAGAAGAGACCAACTGTAAAAACAAATCCATCTAATTCCTGATCGGTCCCGTCAAAATCACTAAAATACTCCCCTGCAGGATTCATCGTATAGATAAGCGTACCGACATTATAGGCAATTCCAATACCGAACAAAATCACGTAAGAGACTCTTGCCCAATTTCTTCTCCTCAAAAGTCCGATGGCGCTGATAAATGCGTAGATGATTATCAACGGATATGCGAATACCCAGAGGATTTGTATGCTATCCCACAAGCTAACCGATGAATCAAATAATGAGTCCAACACTTCCAAAATGAAGCTGAAAAAAAACAATTGAAAAATGGACATCACCGTTGAAAGTGCCGATAGTACGATGAGTATCCACGCTAAAACCGTTATAAAAGTTGACTCCTTATGTACTTGCTCCATTTTCTTTTCTATAGACCTATTAAACTGCTATCTGACTTACAACAAGCCAAAAGTAGACGAATCAGATTTGCCGACAAGTATTCACCAATTTTAAACTGATCCCAATAATAGAGTAGCCCTGACGGGTGGATAGTTATCAGTCTATTTATAAGGCACTCTCGTTCTTTGGATCAATACTTGTAAATCTGGATCTCGGTATTCGCCTATACGCATATGTACTGTTTTGACGAGCTCAGAGAGATTGACACCTCATTCATTTGCTTGGTCATTAAGGAAAACCCCATAGGCTATGTGTGCATATGGGGTTGACCTTTAAAATTAATCAAAGGTGTATCCCTTATTCTGAGGCGGCCTGGAAATTGTAATTAGAACCCAAACATCCCGTTTTGATTCGCTAATCCTTCGGTAGGAATCTCTTGAATCACATCCCAGTGCTCGACGGCTTTGCCATTTTCGAATCGGAGTAAATCGTAGAAAACATGACTCTTTCCGCTCCACTGGCCTTCGCTTACGGTTAGCACAAAATCTCCTTCGCCCAGTACTTTGTGAATCTTCGTGTACTTAAACATGTTGTTTTGTGAAGTGAGGTATTCCACGGCTTCTACAATGCCTGATAGGCCGTCTTTGATACCAGGATTGTGCTGGTCGTATTGCTCGGCACTGATGTAGTCGGCGATCTTACTGGGGTTCTTTCCCATCAAGATGTCTTCTACCATTGACTTTGCAATCGCTTTGTTTTCCTCAGTTTTGTCGAGGTCTTTGGGAGTTGTCGGCCCGTCGGTTTGAGATCTGCCGCTCGCAGTTTCTTTAACAAGGGGAGTCATGGCGTCCCAGTGCTCAGCCACTTTTCCATTTTCATCTACACGTATAATGTCAAACGACACCATTTCATCAGCTCCGAAAGGAGCGGCGTTTCGCCAGATATTGTGCATGAAAACATAGTTTCCGTCCTGGAACATTCTCACGTTTTCGGCGGTGGTTCCATTTTCCTGAAGCACGGGCAGCATTTTTATAAATGGCTCAAGTCCCGTTGGGATAAATGGATTGTGCTGGATATAATCGTCATTGGCGTGCTCACGCATGGTCTCTTCATCTCCTTGAAGTACGGCGCCCAAGAAGGTGCCTACCGTTTCTTTATTAGTCATTGTTTTGGATGTTTTTGTGTTCGTTTCACTAATAGTTGATTGCGCTGTTTGTGAATTTGTGTCTTGGCATGCCCATAAAAGGGCTGTGAGCGTTAGAAGAGTTATCGTATTTTTCATTTTCTATAGTTTATTGCTTGCTTTATGAAAGCAAAATTACACAATAGCTTTTTAAATGCAAGTAATAATTGAAGATTAATTTCATTTTAAAAGTAATTTTCATGAAATTTGTCCCATGCCACAGGATTTTAGATGCGATTGCCCGATCACCTCAGCCCTTGATATAGTTGGCGATAAATGGATGCTAGTTATCGTGAAACAGATGCTAATGGAGGGAGCGGAAACCTTTAAGGATTTCACTAACAGTCCTGAAGCCATTGCCACCAATATTCTTTCGGCAAAGCTCAAAATGCTCGAAGAGGCGGGTATCCTTACGAAAAACAAGTTACCCAACAACAAGAAGACAAATATCTACCTGCTGACCGAAAAAGGATTGGCGCTCACACCCGTTATTGTAGAATTGGCCAATTGGAGCGATAACCATCTCAGAGATGTACATCCCAAAATTCAGGATGGAGAAGGCATGGAGTTCTTGCGGTCTGATAAGGAAGGGATGGGCAAAGCTCTCGTGAATGGCTACCGAGAGAAAGTTGCCGAACGGGAGTATCTGGATTAATTAGGATATTTCACGCTGTATCTAAAAAGCAGATTACTACATTCAACGCCTTTAAAATAAAGAAGATCGCCATTCATGGATTTTATCGAATACGCAAACAATTGGGCAAAAAGCGAGGTCACTCAAGGGCATATCATGATCGGGCTGGGTGTGCTGATTCTTGCCGCCTTAGTCGGCATAATAAGAAGTGAGGTAGAATTTCTGAAAGGAGCCACTATTCCTATCGCGCTGATGCTGGTGATATTGATAGGCTATGGAGGATACATTCTTTTTAGTCGACCTGCACATGCCAAAGAAAGTATTGCCCTTTTCCAAAAATCTGAGAAAGAGGCAATCGAACAGGAGATTGTCAAACATACCAACGACAATAAAGCGGGTAAAACGCTGATGAAGATTTACCCCATCCTGGCTATCGTTTCTCTAGCACTCTTGATGTTCCTTTCGAGTCCATATTACAAAGGGATGGCGGTAGGATTCGGATTCTTATTTTTGATGGCCTATGTAGTTGACAACGGATTCGTTTCGCGTTCTGACGCGTTTCTTGAATATTTGAACGAGTGGAAAGCATAGAAATTCACCAAAGCTCCATTGCTTGCGCGAGCAAACCACCAAAGCCCTGCTTCACCTATTTCGACTATTGATGAGTTTGTTTTTGTAAAATCGGTAAGAAATTATTCCTTCTAAATTTGTCCGAAAACCAATGAAGAGAAGCCTCGAAAATTCCTTAATGTGCTTATTCATTGCCTTGAGCTTGTCTTCATTCGCCCAATTGCTTACAGGTAACTCCAAAGAATTCATCTACCCATTTCAATCGCAGCACGACGAGGTGCTTTCGAACCATATCAGCGCCATAACCGACGGTGCTGCGATCATCGGATTGGGCGAAGTGAGCCACTACACCAAGGAGTGTTACGAATTGAAGCACCAAATAATTAAGACGCTGATCAACCAGGGATATGACGCTTTGGTGCTGGAAGTAGATTTTGGACAGGCAGTTTTGTGGAATGATTACGTGACCAATGGAAACGGAAATATCGATTCGCTGATTGCGGAGTCCGGCTGGTTTACCTACCGCACCCAAGAATTTAAGAACCTACTCATTGACGTCCGTAATCACAACCTTACCGCCGACCAACCTTTTCAGGTATTTGGGATGGAAATGACCGCCATGCACAACAATCTGCCTTGGCTGGAAAACTACTTATCGGAGCATTCTGCAGCGTCTGAAGAACTGGTAGCGCTTCTTATAAAAGAACAGCCCGTAGTCGCTTTTCAGCAGCACAGCCGTGTGGAAGTAATGGACTATTGGAATTTGTACTACGAACTCAGTGGATTCTTATCAGAGCACCGTGATGAACTGATTAATTCAGGAGGAGAAAAGAACTATGCCACGGCCCAACGGATCTCCGAAATAACCCGCCAATATGCCACTTACATTTCACAGGATGAGTTTATGATACAAGTAGAACTGCGCGATCAGTTTTCTTCGCGGAATGTAATGTGGTGCATGGAACAACTCGGAGAAGACAGTCAAATCGCTATCTGGGCTCATAATGGACATGTGGTTAAAGAATCTGTCCTGTTTGGTTACGATATTCTTGGCTATTATTTGAGCAAATGGTTTGGTGATGAGTACTATTCCATTGGGTTTACGTTCAATCAAGGAGAGTTTGGCGCATACTCTTCCAATGGGTTTAAGAAATGGGAATTGCCCTCGGTTCAGGTACCGTCATTAACCAAAGAGTTAGCTGAATTCAATAGCCCATATTTGCTCTTCGATATCCGCCGTCTTCTTCATGCCGAGCCTGATCTTCCTCTTTTTGAAAAGTCCGTCCCCATTCGTACGGATGTTTCAGAATCATTCAATGATGATAACAACCCAATGATGGAAATTGACCTTTCCAATTCTTACGATTGTTTGATTTATATCGATCATACCAATTATCCAACAACGATAGAATGGAAGCAATAGCAGCGTTCTGTTCGGAAATTTAATCAGCTAGAACTATGAAATTCGCCTACACCATCCTCTACGTCCGCGACGTGACTGCCACCATCGAGTTTTATGGAAATGCCTTTGGCTTCCAACGGAAGTTTATCACCCCCGAAAACGATTACGGTGAGCTGGCCACAGGAGAAACCACTATCGCATTTGCCTCTGTTGAATTGGGCAATTCAAATTTCAAAAGTGGTTTTCAAAAGAGCTCATCGGCCGACAAACCTTTTGGCATTGAATTGGCTTTTACTTCCGAAGATATCGAGGCCGACTTTCAAAAAGCGCTAAACGCAGGAGCCATCCCATTTGAGCCACTCATCGAAAAACCTTGGGGTCAAAAAGTAGGATACGTGAGAGATATCAATGGATTCCTCATTGAGATTTGCACTCCAATGAAAGCTGAGTAAGCCCATTTTTGGGTCGGTATGATCACTCCTGTTTGTACTTAGAATAGTTCAGAACTATCGGTAAGGACTGTAGAAGAAAAGTGAGTCAAGAGCATTCATCCGGATGTTCACCAGTCTCTGGCAAATTTTAGGGCGAGCATTCCCTACATTACTTTTATTCCATTCAATGATTGGGATGACCCCGCATATTCTAGTACTTTTCGAAACCCGAAAGGCAAAACTTCCGACAAAAAACTAAACTGCAAAGAGCCTTTTTTCAGGGCGCATCCCTAAATAAATCACCCGACTAGAATGACACAGAAAAGAGAAAACTCCATAGAAATGAGCAAGGCCGAATTTCAAAAGATCGGTTACGAGCTCGTTGACACCATAGCTGGTTTTTTTGATGTCATTGGCGAAAAACCCGTCACCACAACCAAGTCTCCGTTGGAATTGCAAAAAGAGCTGGGGACTTCTTCCTTACCGGAAAACGGAAAGCCCGCTGAAGAGTTGATCCACTCTGCCGCTCAACTATTAATGGACAATTCGCTGTTCAACGGCCACCCAAAGTTTTTTGGTTTCATCACCTCGTCGGCTGCGCCAATCGGAGCATTGGCAGATTTGCTGGCGGCTTCGGTCAATCCCAACGTGGGCGGACAAATACTGAGTCCGATGGCCACCGAGATCGAAAAGCAAACGATTCAATGGTTGGCTGAATTTATTGGGGTCTCCCCCACTTATGGCGGCGTATTGGTGAGCGGTGGCAATATGGCCAACTTTACCGCTTTCCTCGCTGCGAGAACCGCCAAAACACCCAAGAGCATCAAAGAAGACGGTCTTTCAAACACGACAAACCAACTGATCACCTACTGCCCGAAATCTACTCATACTTGGATTGACAAAGCAGCCATCCTTTTTGGACATGGTTCCAAATCGGTGCGTTGGATCCCGACTGATGACTCCAATAAAATGGACAATGCTATTTTGGAGAAAACCATAAAAGAGGATCTGGCCTGTGGACACCAACCCTTTATGGTGGTGGGCACCGCAGGAGATGTGAGCACGGGTGTCGTGGATGATCTCGAAGCCATTGCCGCTATTTGCAAAACCTACGACTTGTGGTTTCACATTGATGGTGCCTATGGCATTCCCGCTGCCGTTATTCCCGAGTTAAGGGAATTGTTCACCGGAGTAAAAGACGCTGACTCCATTGCGCTCGATCCACACAAATGGCTCTACAGTCCGTTGGAAGCGGGTTGCACTTTGGTGAAAAATCCCCAACACCTGATCGACACCTACAGTTCACATCCCGAATATTACAATTTTAGTCTAACGGAAGAAGGTGGGTCAGTGAATTTCTTTGAGTACGGACTCCAAAACTCACGCGGATTCCGTGCATTAAAAGTATGGCTGGCCTTGCAGCAAATAGGTAGAAGTGGCTACGAGAAGCTTATAAAAGAAGACATCGAATTGTCAGAGCACTTCCATGACTTGGCCGTCAAAAACACCGAACTGGAGGCCATCACGCAAAACTTGAGTATTAACACACTCAGATACGTTCCCGATAATCTCGAGCTATTTGGCGAAGAAAGAGATACGTATTTGAATACATTGAATGAAGAAATAGTAAACGAGCTACAAGCCGGTGGCCGAATGTTCTTATCCAATGCAATCGTAAAAAAGAGGTATTGCATGAGAGCTTGCATTGTCAATTTCAGAACGACCGAAAAGGACATCGAAGAGTGCATCGACATCATCATTGAAGAAGGTCGAAAGATCAATCAAAGACTTCAAAAACTATCATCAACCCATTGATCAAGAAAAAATGAAAATAGCCATAATCGGAACAGGCGGAGTCGGAGGATACTTCGGAGGAAAATTGGTGAAGGCGGGATATGACGTCACCTTCTTAGCCAGAGGAGAACACTTAAAGGCGCTGCAAACCGAGGGCCTAAAAGTAAAAAGCATTCAAGGCGACTTCGAGGTGCGCGACTTTCGAGCTATGGATCAGATTTCAGACATGGGAAGCCCCGACCTGACGATGGTTTGTGTAAAAGCCTGGCAGATCAAAGAAATTCGAGAGGATCTTAAAACGCTAGCAGACTCAGGCAGCATGATCTTGCCTTTGCAAAATGGCGTGATGGCTGCAGAAGAATTGATGGAGGCCATAGACAGAGCAAGCATTATTGGCGGACTCTGTCGGATCATCAGCATGATAGAGGCTCCGGGAGTAATCAATCATATCGGGGTCAACCCCACGATCATATTCGGGGAAATCGATGGGCGACAAACCCAACGAGTGAAGGACATTCAAGAGGTGTTGACAACCGCAGGAATTGAATCGAAACTAACCAATAACATTCAGGCCGAACTATGGAAAAAGTTCATGGTGATTTGCACCAGTGCCCTCCTCGGTATCACCAAAGCGACTTACGGTGAGATAAGGGAGCTGCCCGAAACCAGAAAGTTGATGATCGACTTGGTCACTGAAATCTACCACCTCTCACAAAAAATCGGAGTAAACATCGAACCCGATTTCGTGGAGAAAACCGTTTCGTTTATCGACACCTTTCCACACGATTCTACCTCGTCGCTTACGAGAGATGTCTGGGAGGGAAAACCATCGGAGATTGAATACCAGAATGGCACCGTGGTCAAACTAGGAGAAAAATACGGCGTTGATACTCCTATCAATCGTTTTGTTTACCAATGTGTTCTGCCGATGGAACTGAAGGCAAGGCACAAGAAGTAAAGTCCAGTGTGAATTGCTCATTGCGACACCTCTTTCAAAGGATCAGTAGTTTTTGAAAGTAAACCCGAAAGTCAAGAATCGGTCTTGTTGCTTTTGATCGGCCACAACAATACTCTCGTAGGTGTGGAGGTAGTTGACCTTGAAGTTGATGAATTTTGAAATGGGCATTTCAAGGCTTAGATCAGCTTGCCAGCGAAAATTATTGCTCTCTTCGAGTGATTGTTGGAAATAAGCTTCATAACCCGCGATGAGCTTCTTCTCGAATAAATAGTGCTTTCCATTGATCCAAAAGGTACCGCGCAACGTGTTGATCGATTCGCTTCCATTGTACTCTTCCAAATTAAACCGACTTCTGGAGAAGTTTGTGCTCTCGTATTCGCTGGATACCGAAAACTTTAGCATGTCCTCCTTATCCCTCAAAAGTTCATAGGTCACTCCAGCTCCAAGGATGGTTCTCAAATCTATTTTTCTTCGAAAGTTTGAGCTTATAATCCCAATAAGCAATGGAGACCATGTGGCGTCAGGAGTGAAGTACAAAAAGTTGAGACTAACGATGTCCAAATCTGCTTTGTCTCTGTCAAACTCCTGATACAAATAAGAGTTTCGGTTGTTGAACAGCCACTTGTTCCATGGTTTATAAGCTATATCTGACTTGGCTCTGAAAATGATAGTCTCCACATTTCCCGACTGGAAAATACCCGTGAGCGAAAGGCTGGCTTTCAATTTCAGCGAGTCTGTCTCGCTCGCAAGCGTATCGCTTTTGCTTGTTTGGGCTGACAGCCAAAAAGGGAAAAACAAAAGGCAATAAAAAAGCTTTTTCATGCTACTTCACTGAAAATATCTCGTCTTAAAGTGCTTGACAAGCTATACCCCGCTGGCTGCAAGTTTCAAAGATAGTTGCTTCGCTACTTGAACTGAATACAAGCGGGTTAAAGTCTGTACACAAAGGTTTTGTCGTATCACTTAGTCATCGTTCATCACATGCTCTTGCTGCGTAATACTCTCGTCGTGGACGCTTTGTAAATAGGCTTGGATAAAGTTCTCGCTCAAACCGTGGCTCTTGGCATATTCTCTTCCCTTTTCCAAGATCGCATTCCACCTTGTTTTCTGAAGAATGGTCAGGTTGTTTTCCTTTTTGAACTTACCAATGTCTCTGGCCACTTTCATTCTGTTGTCCAAAAGATTTAATAATTCATCGTCAATGTGATTGATCTTCTCACGCAGCATATCCAGCTCGGCGTGATCCGTCCCCTCATCAAATTGAGGCTCGCGCACCACGATGGCGTTGATCATGTCATTCAACGTTTCAGGCGTCACCTGCTGTGCCGCGTCGCTCCATGCATTGTCGGGATCGATGTGCGACTCGAGCATGAGTCCGTCGTAGTCCAGATCCATCGCCTTTTGGGAAATGTGGTACAGCAATTCTCTGCGTCCACCGATGTGACTCGGATCGCAGATCAGTGGCAAGTCGGGCATCTCGTTGCGGTAAGCTATGGCCAATTGCCACTGCGGACGGTTGCGGTAATGCGTCTCGCCGAGGTTGGAAAATCCACGGTGAATGGCTCCAACGCGCTTCAATCCCGATTGGATCAAACGCTCGGTAGAGCCAATCCACAGCGCCAGGTCGGCATTGATCGGATTCTTGATCAAAACGGGAATATCAACTCCCCGAAGTGCTTCAGCGATTTCCTGAACGGTAAAAGGATTGACGGTAGATCGCGCTCCGATCCACAGCATGTCGATATCGTGCTTCAGCGCCAGCTCCACGTGGGCGGCATTGGCCACCTCGATGGTTACGGGAAGTCCCGTTTCGGCCTTCACTCGCTGCATCCACGGCAGTCCGATCTCCCCTACTCCTTCGAAGGAACCGGGTCGCGTTCTGGGCTTCCAAATCCCCGCGCGGATGTAGTCCACCTTTCCCGTGGCGGCCAGCCTTTTGGCGGTTTCCAATGTCTGCTCTTCCGTCTCAGCGCTGCAGGGGCCGCTGATGAGTATCGGCCCGCGCCCCGTGGAAATCCACGATTGCAATTTTGTAGTTGTCTTTGTCCCTTCCATACGTTCTCAATTAATCTATGTCAGTTGTATTTTGTTCGTTTCTATCGCCGCCAATACGCGCCGATGTGCTTCTTTAAATAGCTCTAGATCTCCGCACAAAGAGATTCTCAAATGCTTGGTTCCGTTTTCGCCAAAGATCATCCCCGGGGTGATGAATACTTTGGCTTGAGCCAAAACTTCTTCCGAATAGGCCTCAGCCGAAGCTTTAAAGGAAGGGATTTCTGCCCAGACGAATAAGCCCGCCGTGTCTGCCTCGTATTCGCAGCCCAGCAAAACCATTATTTTCTGCGCCCATTCCTTTCGCTTGGCGTATTCCTCGTTTAGCGCAGCAAACCAGTCTTCGCCCTGCTGTAAGGCGATCACCGCAGCTTCTTGCACGGCTTTAAACATGCCCGAGTCCATATTGCTCTTAAACTTCAACACGGCGTTGATGTATTCGGCATTGCCGGCAAGGCAGCCCACTCGCCAACCCGCCATATTGTAACACTTGCTCAGGGAGCTTAGTTCCAAGGCGTGTTTCATCGCTCCTTCCACTTCGAGGATGCTCAGCGGCTTCTCGTTCAGGATGAAGGCATATGGATTGTCGTGGCAGATCAGTATGTCGTGCGCTTTCGCGAAAGCGATCAAATCCGCAAAGAAATCGAGATCGGCTTGCGCTCCCGTGGGCATATTGGGATAATTGATCCACATGATCTTCACGGCACTCAGGTCGCGCCGGGCCAATGCCTTCAGGTCGGGGCGCCAGTTCAAGTCTTGTTCGAGCGGATAGTAAACCGATTCGGCTCCTGCCAATTTCGTGGCCGAGGCGTAAGCGGGATAACCCGGATCGGGCACCAATGCCTGATCGCCGGGGCCCAGGAAGGTCATGGCGATGTGCATGATTCCCTCTTTGGAACCGATCAGCGGAAGGATCTCCGTCTCGGGATTCACCTTTGCACGAAAGTGCTCGCGGTACCAATCGGCAAAGGCCACGCGCAAGGCGGGCAGCGAGCGGTACGACTGATACATATTGGCTTCGGGCTCGTGCACGGCTTCCTTCAATCGCTCGATCACGGCGGCGGGAGGCAGCATATCGGGACTCCCGATTCCCAAGTTGATGACTTGGTCGCCCGCCTCGTTCATTCGGCGAATCTGAGCGAGCTTATCGGCAAAGTAGTAGGTGCCGATTCCATCCAAACGTTTGGCTGTTTCAATCATCGATCTCGGCTTTTTTATAAGTTCCCAAAACTTCCAGCGACTCGGTGCATTCCTTCAAATCGTCCATGCAGGCTTCAAATTCGCCCAAGTTGTCAAATTCCAAATCGAGGTGGAAGTAGTAGCGGTTCAGCTCTCCCAATACGGGGTACGACTGCAGCTTGCTCAGGTTGATGTCGTGGCGGCTTATGGCCTCCAGCACCTTGAGCAGTTTCCCGCGGCCGTCCACCACCGTGAGGTAGATCGAGGCTTTATTGACCTGCACGGGCGGCACGGGTTTCCCCTTGGCTTGCACGATAAAGAAGCGGGTATAATTGACTTTCGACGTCTCGATACCCTCGGCCAGTATTTCCAGACCGTAGAGTTCTGCAGCTCGCCTTCCGGCAATGGCGGCAATGCCCGTAGTCCGGTTCTCGGCGATGCGTTTGGCGCTCAAAGCCGTATCCTCCGATTCGACCATCTTCATGGGCTTGTCGCGGAGGTACACCAGGCATTGGTTCAAAGCCATGGGGTGGGAAACCACTTCCTTGATCTGCTCCATGTTTTGCCCGGGCAAAGCCATAAGGTTGTGCCTGATGCGCAGGTACACCTCTCCCACTATCCTGAAACCGTGCTCGCGCAAGATGCGGTAATTCTGCAACAGACTGCCCGCAATGGAGTTTTCGATGGCCATAATGGCGATGTGGTCGCTCGGGTGCTTGTCCAACTGAGCGGCAAGAATCGGGAAAGACTCGGCGGGAACGAACGCATGTCCGTTTTGGCCAAAGTACTTCAGCGCCGCCTCCTCGTGGAAGCAACCCAACTCTCCTTGTATGATGATTTTATCTCGCATAAAAAAAGAGTCCCTGTTTGTAAGGACTCCCGTATTTTTAATCAGTTGAATGATTCAAATAGCAGCCCCGTTCTATTGACTAAAATAGAAGCAGAAACGGCTATAAAAATTCGTTGGTTTACTCATGTTTTGTTTTGACAAGTGGATAAATGTAAATGATCCAAAAGGGATAACCAAGACTTTATCTGCAGAATTAATGAAGTAAGTGTCAAAAAGACGCAACGGGGTATTGATTTGTGGAAAATCACTTAAATCGGATAGAGACCACTTTGACCAACTCATTCTTTGGCTAACTTCATGGAAGTAAAAACAGAAATGGCTAACTTGCAACAGAGGTGAGACCTTATCCGAGACTCATAGAACCAAAGAACATTTGTTATTCTCAAGCACTAATTCCTCTGATACAATTTCGACCAATGCAGACAAGACTTATTTCTACCTTTTTGGCGTGGGTCATTGCTATAGCGGGGTTTTCGCAAAACTTGGTGCCGAATGGTAGCTTTGAGGAGGGCACTAACTGTCCTTCCTTTATCGGGAATTTCGATGAAGAATGTCTGGATTGGTACAGCAGCATTCAGTATACTGATGGGTCAATCAATCCTACTCCTGAATGGTACTTCAACTGCGGAGATGCAGAAAATCTTATGCCACCCAACGTGGCTTTTGGGTTTCAAGAACCGCTTGATGGTGAGGGTTATGCTGGAGTAATTATACTTTTAGACCAATTTGGAGTGGAAGAGTCTTACAGAGAACCTATCGGAGTGCAACTAATCGAGCCTCTTGTTACAGGAAATAATTATTTAGTGGAATTTAGCATTGTTCGTTTGTATTCCCAAGCTACCACTCTTGCAGCGAATAACTTTGGATTCAAGTTTACCAATGTGCCTGTATTCAGCCATGATTCTTTGTTAATAGACAATACGGCCACTTTCAAGATTGATACAATTGTGTCGGACACTACCAATTGGTTAACTATAAGCACGGAGATCGTCGCCGATTCTAATTATTCATTTGTGCACTTTGGTAATTTCTTCGACAATGCGAATACCGAGTTTATTGCAAATACTGATATCGGCATTTACGCTTATCTAGCATTAGATGCGGTAAGTATCACTGAAGTTCTTTCAACAAACGATGCTCGAGGTGCCAGTCTATCAGTTTACCCCAACCCCGCTTCCCAATATGTAAGTCTCGAATCCGCGGCAAATGAGATAAGAACTGTAAAGATACTCTCGCTGTTGGGAGAAGTGGTCTTTGAGCAAAGCTATGTGGGCCAAAAAGAATTGTCCATTGACGTTTCAGGTTTTGCTAAAGGTCTCTATCTGGTGAAAGTTCATGTTAGCCGGAATGAGTTTTCTACAACAGAACTCTTTATACGATGAAACACTTTATAAAATACATAGTGTACTTTTTGTCTTTTCTATCCTTTAGTGAAGTTTCAGGGCAATCTACAACTGATAATAATGTCCCTGTTGCGGGCAAATATCTTGGCTACAACGGCCCGGGAGACCTAGACTTGCGCACCAATAACATCAACCGCATGCGGCTAATGAAAACGGGAAACACAACAATAAGCGGATAAAATGTTTACACAGGCGGTCATCTCGGTCTCAGCTTAACCCCTGACTTTTTCGGGACCGGACCTACAGGAAAAACGCCTTTTTCACTGCTGCAATTGAGTGGTTTTCAAAACAGCCCAATCACCGGAGCGCAGAAGACTTGAATACTGGATAGAACGGAAATCTATCTCTGTGCCAGGCATTACCTAAGACGCATGCGAGATTTCTTTAAAACGAAATTGACTAATTTCAGACTGAATTAGCGTTTGCATGGGCACCAACGTATTCCACAAACTTTACGTTTCTTAGCCGTAGCGATTGGTTTGACACAAAAGAGAATAATGACCAAAGAATTAATCATAGACATAATAGAGTGGGATATAGAAAATTGGTCAAAAGCAATTGATTTTTGGACAGAAAAAATTGATCTAAAAACCACTAAACTCACTTGTCTTGAATTAGGAGGAAGAAGAGGAGGACTTTCTCTTTGGCTCGCTATTAATCACAATGAAGTTATTTGTTCCGACTTAAATTCACCACAAGAGCACGCTTCAGAATTACATGAAAAATATTCCTGCTCAGAGTATATTGAATATCGAAGCATTGATGCAACTGATATTCCATTTGATAACGCGTTTGATATTGTCGTATTCAAATCAATTTTAGGAGGAGTAAGCAGAAATGGAAAAGACGAATTAAAGAAGCAAACTATAGATGAGATTTATAAAAGCCTCAAACCAAATGGAAAATTACTGTTTGCAGAGAATCTTGAAGCATCATTCCTACATATGTACATTCGAAAAAGATTTGTCAAATGGGGAAGCAGGTGGAATTACCTAAAATACAATGAAATTGACGAGGTGTTCGATTCATTTGATTCTATCCAATACGAAACGGTTGGTTTTCTCGCAGCATTTGGAAGAACAGAAAAGCAGCGAAATTTATTAAGCAAAATTGATCATATAATTAATCCATTTATACCAAAAAGACATAAGTATATAGTTTTTGGGATAGCTGAAAAAAGTGCTGAAGCTGCCCCTCTGGATCTCTGAACCTAACACTCAGCCGTGCAAGAATTTCTGCCTGCATGACTTCTGCCCCCTCCAACACCAGCAGCAATCTTCCCATTTTTTTCATTAACCGAAAGAATCTCAATCCAAGCCACCGCCTTTTCAGCATAAGTTATCTCAAAATCAACACAAATCGTGGCCAAACTTAGCTAAGTTACAGCTACTCTTATATTGAGATTTGCTATTCAAACTTATCAGAATCCTATTCGAGTATATATCCACAAATTTCCGTCGGCATAAATCATTCTCGGCTGGTCCTCGAACAGGAAATTTGAACTAATTTTAGCTCAAGCTTCACCTACGTTATGAGAAGGAAAAACGTCCATTTTAATGTTGAGCCTTTTGGGCATAAGATGAAGGCAATAAACCATCGCTATATTCTGCTTTTTAGTTATTCGCTCTTCTTTCTCTTATTATCCTGTGGAAACACAGAGAGTGATGAAATAGAAAAAGCCGATAAGGCCTCTTCAAAAGACGAAAAAGGAAATACAAATTTCTTGGAGGATTATGAAGCTATCGGCGCAAATGGAACTGTGAATGCCATAATTGAAATTCCCTCAGGAACGGTCGAAAAGTGGGAGTTGAATAAGACCAATGGACAAATTGAACCTGAGCATGTCAATAATGCCCTAAGAATTATCAATTACTTAGGGTATCCCGGCAATTATGGGATGGTTCCGAAAACCATACTCTCAAAAGAACTGGGTGGGGACGGCGACCCTCTCGATATTATAGTGCTTGGACCGCCCGTAGATAGAGGTGGCATAATTGAATGCAAGGTTATAGGTATTCTATACTTGATGGACAACCAAGAACAAGATGATAAGCTGGTTGCCGTGTCTCCAAATTCAATGCTGTATGAAGTTGATGATGTCAGCGAGCTTGAGGCAAAATACAACGGAATTTCAGAGATTTTAGAGATCTGGTTTACCAATTATAAAGGACCGGGAAAAATAACATCAAATGGATTTGGCAATAAAATCAGTGCTCTAGAAGTGCTGGCGGCCGCCATCAAACAATATGAGTTAAGCGATGCAGCTACAATACCAAAATAGGTTCAAGAAAAAGAGTGTAAATTTAGAATTATGAGAATGTTCAATATGAAACGATCTCCATTTGTTCTACTACTCGTCCTAGTTGGCCTGTCTGCTCAAGCTCAAAATGATTTTGAGCCCTACTCATTCTTTGTGGCGGGGCATGTCTATGGAGCGGTAGGGGCTAATAATATTGGGGTTCACCCACCGTTTAAGGCAAAGTTTCCCTACGTACAAAGCAGGTCTGAAATAGAATTTGGTGTTTTCGCCGGAGATATTGTACCTAGTACTCCTGTAGCCCAAGATTGGGAAGAGATTGACGCGGACGTCGAGGACCTAGGCATACCAGTGCATTTTGTCGCCGGTAATCACGAAGTGCGGAATCTACCCTTGTTTGAAGCTCGGTACGGCGATACATATTTTGACTTTACATACAACAACGATTTGTTTATCATTCTGGACGCCAACATAGATGGATGGAGCATCGCAGGTGACCAACTGGAATATTTGAAAAATGTAATTAATGGTAAATGTGCCTCCATTGAAAAAGTCTTTGTTTTTTTTCATCAAATCCTCTGGAGAGATGATGATCAATTTAACCACATAAGCCCTAACTCATATGAGGGGAGAGTTGCTCCTGTGAACTTTTGGACAACTGTGATTCCAATTTTTGACTCCATAACAAATGATGTCTACATATTTGCAGGCGACCTTGGAGCCAGTTGGTCTTCAGTAGTTTCTTACGACCGCTACAACAATATTACATTCATTGCCAGTGGCATGGGAGGGCAAGATGGAGATAATTTCGTTGTGGTAAATATTGATTCAGATAAGACTGTTAGTTACGATTTGATTTGTTTAAATGACCAAGATCTATTTTGCTTGGGAGAGCTCAACGATTACTTGACTGTCGACATCACAACCTCTACAGAATCCGAAGAGCAAACCGGCACCAATTTTATTTATCCGAATCCTTCCGACCAATTTATCAATGTTTCAACCAATCAAGCGAGCATCCTTCAACTATACGACATGAAGGGAGCACTAATTCTTGAAGAAAACTGTAATGAATACTCAAATCAACCGATAAACATCTCTCAGCTGCAAAATGGGCTTTACACCGCCAAGCTTAGCAGCGAATCAGAAACCAGGGTCCAAAAGCTTATTATCCAATAGCCACCCTCTAAGGCCCCTTATAATTGTTGTTGAAAATTCGATTCTATATCTTCAGGCTCATTGACTGGACGCTGAAGCTTACTTCAAGTGAAAATCAATAGAAGATTTCATACACATCTTTCGCCGTCCCTTCTATTTTTCTTTCCTCTAAATACACCGAAGAACCTCTCTCAATCAGAAATTTAGTTTCGCAATTCTTTATGGATAAACCTTTTGTTCTCAGCGTAGCGCCGCCATACTCAGGCTTCTTTTGCAAAGCAACCAGTCCATAATTGGAATTGATAATTTCTACATCTTTAAGGTTTACCTGAGATAAATCCTTTGAAGCAACACCAATGTTGCAATTCTCTACGGTGCAATTGGTCACATTCAATGTTGACTGCTCTCCCCCACTTATTCCCTTATCGTTCGCATTTAGGATGTAACAGTTTGCTATGTCGATTTGGCTCGTGCTAAAATCAATGGCGTCATTCCCGATTTTGTCAAAGGTGGAATTCAGTAGTTGTCCTGTGCAAAAATCAGAATCAAATGCATCGGAGTAAATGCCATAAAAGAATGAACTATCAACTAAAAATGTCGACCGAATTATGTTCAGTGCGTCCTCACAATGATTATCCTCAAAGGTGGTGTGACTGAAGGTGACATCCGATTCATAAAAATTCACGGCACCGGTTAATCCCCATCCTTTGTAGCTTAAGGTGCTCAAATTACTGAAGGTGGTATGGGATACATAGGATTCTCCATGGGCTTGAAGTACATTAAATCCATTGGCTGAGGAATCGGAAGATTGAATCAAGATTCGCTCTTGTCCGGTACCATTGGCAATAATTCTGGAGTGAGAAACGATACAGGCTGAATCTATCATATTCAAATGAACACCGGCTTCGAACAGAACAACTTTACCCTCGGGGATGAGTATCTTATTTCGCAGAACATAGTCCCCTTTCTTCAGAATCAAAGAATCACCATTCTCAATGAACAGTTGATTTGGATTTGAGCTAGAGTCACTTTTCAATTTCTGATAAGGAGATTTCAGCGTATTCTTCTTCCATAGAGATAATTCGGCTGTGTACTCTTCATCTGAGTCAAGAGCTTTCAGCACAGCATATTTTGCCGTTGTGAAGTAAGGCATCGAAAGCATTGTATCAACCAATTGGCCGCTATAATTATCTAAAATCAAATCGTCAAAGCTGTACAACTCTCGTTTCTGCTCATTCAATATTGCCATAAACTGAACCGGTCTCGCATTGTAATTCTCAACCAAGAGGGAAGCTTCATTTGCATTGGCTTTGGAGTAATATAAATTCACGAAATAAGGAACGAGTGATTTTGTCAAAGCCGTATTGAAAGGATAAGTTGGTTCTTTAAATTCAATATCTGTGAAATATCCATTTGTTCTTTTCTCTCTTAGCTTAGCTATTTGCGCTTTTAAATCCAATGCATTGCTCTGCAAAAAGTCTTCAGGTAAGTTATAATGCGAAAACTCCATATTTATCAGATCGGCGTGTTCATTGAGTTCATCGTCTCGTTGAACCAGAAATTCTTGAATAAACTCAGGATCAGTATACTCTTCCAAATAATTCAAGTACAGCTCAAGTAATTTTTCCGAACCAAAAAAGGAATGGATCATATTTTCATACTTCAGGTAAGTACTGTTTTTGTCAAATACTAAAGCCGACAAAGTAGCGCTACCGTCTTCATACTCTTCCGTATAATTGTCAAAATTTATTGGTTCAAGTTTGCACAAAACGGGATTGTAATAAAACCTCATATTGTGCCAAATAAACCCGTGTTTGCCATCTACGAGATCCATTAATGCCAGGTATTTGGCCAGTTTATCAAGATCAAACAAATCGTCAATTGAACTCTCTCTGTTTCTGAATTGATTGAGGAGACTTTGCGCGATAAGGAATTGGCCATACATTATCGTATCAGACAGCACTTTGTTCGTTCCAAACGGGGTGATTCTGCTCGTCTCGAACACAGGCATGTATGGGTACTCCACCCTGTCAGTCCCTACCGTTAATGCATTAACTCTCCAAAACGGATCTTCATCAAACCTAATAATTGGTCCTTCCCTTCTCAGGTTAAATTCAATCAATTGCTTGGCGAAATGTTCCTCAATTGCATAAAGGCCAAAGTTTTCCGTATTGAGATAAAGTGGAGTAAATGAATATCTGGTCGTCAGGATACCTTGATCTGTAAACAACTCATGTGCAAGGTATTCGTGTAAAAAATTTCGGCTAGCAGGAGTTTGGACTGAGAATGATCGCATGCGGCCAAACGTCCTATCTTCTCGTGTTTTCACCCGGAAAGACCATTTTCTGCCTTGCATATGATCCAACCAATCACCTTTCAAGCGAGCTTCTATGGGTATTACTATTTTCTCATCTGATAAAACCCCCTTAGACCAGCGGTCGCGGCTAAAATGAACACCTTCTCTAAAAGCTTCTTCTCTCTCACTCTCAAAGAACGCCAACTCCTCTTCTGAGAAATAGAGATGTAAACCGGATTGACCCCTGAATTCAGGGTATTCTTTTCGACGAAAGGATTCTATAACCAGATCATCAAAATATCCTTCGTTTGACGGAGCACGCGCATAGATAGAGATAGCCTCCACCGCCGGCGGAAGTTCAAATTCTATTTCCAGTTTTTCCCATCCGTTCTCTCCCTTTTCTACCACTATCGGTTTTTCGAGATAGATTATACCCTTGGGTTCGCCGTCTATGACCAGTTTAGACGTTTTGTTTGGGTCTTTGCGCCAAATAGAAACTTTGAAATATTGATCTGTTTCTGCGTTTTCGATACGCGTGGTAAAGGCAAAAGAATTCTCTTTATCAATGCGCAAAGATGTGGGAGCACTGTGAAATTCTTTATCCGTCTTTTCACCACCCAAGGTGGTTGCTATTCTTCCATTGAATCCCGTATTCACCTGCTCTTCCTCGTCAGAATTGCATTCAATTCTGTAGCTGTCCTTGGTGTCATTGGTAGTGTTCTCCGCGCATGAAACGCAGAAAAACATGACAATGATTATACTCTTAAGAAGTAGTGGCTTCATTATTCCGTTAGCCGAATAATTCATGTCGATCTAAACAGCCAAATGAGGGTGAAAGATTTCAATACCCCTGACATACTTAGAAAACTTATTCAAACGCACCGGTAACTGTGATGTGATCATCGAAACATTTTCGGCTTGTCGCTCATCGTATTTTAGTTCAACAATGATAGTGTTCTTCTCCTCGGCAAATTTCTTGAAATTATTGTTCTTCGACTTAAAATTATAAAACCTCAAAGCAATATCTACTGTAATTCGATACTTACTATCAAATGATTTGTAGTACTCACGTTCGTAGCTATTTAATAGAGTCGGAACTAACCTTTTAACCTGATTCAATACATCCTCAGGTAAGTCTGAGTTTTGGAACGAGGTTATTAAATCTTGTTTGGTAGTGGCAGAATTAAGCTCAAAAGGTAGGAGTTTGTACGACTTTTTTTTTCCGACCAACGCACGTTTGGTCTTGAATTCTAAAATCGGATTCTCAATTTTGCCAAAAGTATCTCCATACCACCTTATTCTAACCTTGGTTCTTGCGCTTTTACCAAAGTGGTTGTCATAGTAATTGTTAAGGTTGGGTGAGTCAAAATAAACGTTGTTGATACGTCTTGCTTGGAATACCTTGCGAAATCCGACTGGATTGACCTTGATCATCTGCCTGACGAATTGAACGGATTGGTTTTCAACTACAAACTTCCTTTCAAATCTTGCATTCTCTAAAACCGTGTATTCATCGCTATTCCGCACGATTAATAGCTTTTATTGTCTAGAAAGGAAAGGTTGCTGTTGGGATAAGTGCCCCGCAGTTCGTTTCTAAACTTTTCTAAATCTTCCGATTTCTTGGCTTCCACTACAAAAGACATTTCTACAGACTCATTCTGCTCATCAAATCGCTTCAATTGGTGCTTTTTAAAATGCGCTTTAAGAAGTGCAGTCACTTTATCCAATGAAATACCATCTTTCACATCGGAATCTATGTTTAAAAATATGCTATTGATAGACTCTTTCTTTTTTACGAGATGTCTTCCCCAGAGAATTGCCATAAAGACGGCGAAGGCGATCAAAACGATAGTAACTTGATTTGCACCTAAGCCCAGACCTATTGCAATAGCAAAGAACAGAAATGAGAGTTCTTCAGGCTCCTTTATGGCAGCTCTGAATCTGACAATGGAGAGTGCTCCTACCAAGCCCAATGATAGAGCGAGTGATGATTTAACAATCGTTATGATGAGCATTGTAGTAAATGCCAGCACCATGAAGTTAGATGAGAAATCTTTTTTATTCGATAGGCTCTTAGCGACTTTTTGGTATGTCCATCCCAACAACCCACACAATATGACGACCAATACAGAATTGATCAAAAAATCCTCAATTGAGATGTTCTCATTCTCGACTATCAAGAACTTCTGAAATAGATTCCACTTATCCTCCATAAGAATCGTTTAAAAAGGGCCACAAGATAGGCATTGCGTTAAGAAAGAATAAACCCAATGTGAAATTCCTTGATACATCAGCAAGTGCAGACTGACTCGATAAGGATGTGATTGCGTTTTTGATAAATAGAAACGCCAGGTCTAGAGTGCACTGAGTATATTGTCTTGCTCAAATAGTTCCTTTGTTTCGCCCAAACCTTCCGCCTCCATCACATCTCACACACAGTCGAGTGCACCTTAACAGTCCTGAGCTTCTCCCATATGTCATGTTCAAAGGGCAAGGGTGAAAATCGAAAAAGCAGAATAAGCTGATCTTTTTCTCCACAGTAATCCGAATAGATTCTGGCATGAAGAGTTAATGGTTCTTGAGTGACAAATCCATCGAAGATAGTTAGTTCACCGGTAAATGCCACGCTGTCCTTTAGGTCGGTGTTGGGTAGAAATTGTGCTTTGGTCTTTGTCAGCTTAGACTGATCCGTCCGACTCAAGCCACCAATCAATCCGTCAAAGTACAATTTCAGGTTGCCTTCCAATTCCTCGGCTGTAGTAGCTTGTTTGTCTTCCAATGCCCACACAAATACATACGACCAAAAGTCTATGCTATCGGGCTTGATCCAGTTTACAGGAAATACCACTTCTTCTACTCCCCTGTATGGAATCTCTTCGGCAAAATGCAGCGGAAAATGAAAGAACTCTTTTCCCCAATCAGTCACCAACAATCCCATCCCCTTCAGGATGGTAATCTGATCTACTGCGTGGTAATTCTTTGGGTCCAGTTTCACGGACATTTCGTAATTCACAATAGCGAGCGAGTCCTCACCTGCAGCCATATATCCCTCTCCCAAGCTGTCATACGGATTAGCCGAATCGGGAAACTCTGTTACGAGCAATTTAAAAATCTCAATAGCCGACCCGATTTTTCCTTCTGCAAGGAAATCATACCCCAACCGATTCAGCTCCTGCTCGTTTTCAAAATTGTAGTCGTTTGGCGCATCGTGCTTCAATTGGTAATAAAGACCGATAAGCTCCTCCACCGAGAGGTGACTGTTTTGTTGCAGTTTCACGTAGACCGATCGCTTTTCTTGATGAGCGATATAAACTTTATCCTTGTCGGTTTGCCTTGGCTGGAGGGCACTTGCATTGGAGCAGCCAAAAACTGCAAAGGCCAACACAGCGGTAAACCCTGCGAACCTGATCTTTTCACGAATCATAATTTCATTTGCTTTGACCTGAAGATACGCGCCTCAGCAAGGCGTCCTGTGAATGAATGTAAAAGATTGTAAAAGCATGCTAAACGTTCGTTAGCGTTTATTTTTCCAACTGTCCATCGAAATATATCACGGGCAGTTTGAGTTTTACTACTACCACATTTCACCTGGTAGCTCATGTGATTTTCTGAGCTCTACTAATAAAGAGAATCCAGAGAAACTCTCTTCGCAATTATTTAAAAAACCCTTCGTTGATTTAAACAATAGTTTACAACTTAGCGCACCAAACTGTCCTAGCATGTCACCAAAAGTAAAGTCGACCTTTTTCAAACTATCCGAATACTACTTTATCATCATGGCCATCTTAGCCGGTTACACACCGCCATTGGAGCTCAATCCCATTTTCATGTGGATAGCCTTGATCATTTTGGTTCAACTCATCTTTCGAAACCGGATAATGGGACTTGTATTGGGCAGCATTTTCTTTGTAGTCAATTTACTCTTTCTGGGCGCATTGATTTCTGAGTTTCGAGAATTTGCTCAGTTTACCGACGATGCACAGCGACTGATTCTTGTCGGCATGTCAATCTGGATTGGAAATGTGATTTTTAGCATAGCAATGATTTTCCATTACGCCAAGAAAGAGAATCGTAGTAATCCATTACCTGCGTAACCAGAATCTCGATACACGCCTATATTGCTCAGCGCTCATCTCCTACACCTCTGAAATTATTGCATTCTGAGAAAGCCGAGGTGAATCTCTATCTATGTGATCATTAGACCCACACTTTTTCTCATCATCATTGCCATGCTTCTAAAAAAAAACCTATTTTCGACCTGACATGTCACTGAACACAAGAAATACAGCCACCTCAAATACCTCTTACGGAGTAACGGGGCCGTGTGCAAGGCTTATTACCATTATCCAGTTCACCCTCACCCTTCGGGGTTCTATCTAAACTTCGGACATTCCGCATGTCAATCCAAAACCATAGAAATCTGCATTTCTATTTCACAAGGCTATTTATAACACAAAACCTATCGCAATGATTGTGATGAAATTCGGAGGTACCAGCGTTTCCTCCAAACAGAACCTCGAACATATAGAATCAATACTACTTAATAAAGACGACAATTACATCATCGTTGTTTCCGCCTTCTCGCAAGTCACCAACAAACTAGAGAATCTTGCCCGACAGGCCTTGAATGAAGATGTTTCTGATCTTCTGGAAGAGATCAGGAGAGTTCATTTTGAGCTAATCGGTCTACTGTTTACAGCTCAATATCAAACCGAATTGCACATGAAAGTTCAGCAAAAATGCACTGAACTAGAAGCCATTTGCAAAGGGATTAACATCCTGAAAGAGCTTTCTCCAAGAACTCTTGCCAATGTGTCGAGTTTCGGAGAACAACTTTCAGCCGTCATTCTCCACAAATACCTGGAAAGCAGTGGAAGCGAAATAAACCTTTTGGATAGTAGCAAGCTCATCAGGGCCGAAGGAGATTACCTCAATGCCACGGTAGATTTGACCAAAACCACCAAGGCAATATCTGAAAAGGTAACCGACAAAAACTACATTGCAGGAGGGTTTATCGCCTCCAATAAGGACGGCGAAATTGTGACACTCGGCCGAGGCGGATCTGACTATTCGGCTTCCATTTATGCCCATGCGGTGGATGCCAAGTACCTGGAGATCTGGAGCGATGTAAGCGGAATGCACAGCGCCAATCCCAAAATCGTTGGTAACACTGTTTCTATAAAGAAGATCAGCTACGAAGAAGCGTTTGAAATGGCCTACTTCGGCGCTAAGGTATTGTACCCGTCCTCCATCCTACCCTTGATCAAAAAGGACATTCCGCTCTACTTGAAAAACACCCTCTCGCCAGAGGATGAAGGGACATTTATCAGCAATGAAAATAAGTCGGTCGAGCATAAAATCCACGGACTATCTTCTTTGGATCATATTGCTATGATCACCATTTCGGGTATCGGCTTAGCCAAAAAGAAAGGTAGCGCAAGAAGGGTTTTTCAAGCTTTGGAAGAAGTGCAAGTGAACATTGTCTTGATCACCCAAAGTTGCTCAGAACAAAGCATCGGGATGGGCATCGATCAAAAGAACATGGAGAAGGCCGAAGCGGCTATTAATCAAGAATTCAGTTACGAGATTGAAAAAGGATTGATCAATCCGGTCAGTAGCCAAACCGACAAATGTATTATCGCCCTGATCGGCGATAATATGCGTCACAAAGTCGGACTTTGTGGAAAAGTATTCGGTGCCATCGGCGAGAACGGCATCAACATCACGGCCATTGCCCAAGGTGCTTCCGAAAGAAACATTTCCATCGTGATCGATCGAAAAGACGAAGCAAAAGCCCTGAACGTGATTCACGAAAAGTTCTTCAGCAATGTGGTGAAAGACGTTCACCTCTTCATCGCGGGAGTAGGAAATGTGGGGAGCGAGTTTTTGAAGATCATCGCTGACCAGAAAGAAACACTCATCGAAGAATACGGCATTAATCTCAAGGTCGTTGGCGTGGCCAATAGCACCAGAATGCTCCTGATCGATGGAGATGAATTGAATCATGAAGACATATTAAGCATAAAAGAAAAAGGAAAGGAATACGGCACCCTGTCCAATTACCTCGACGAAATTATTGCCTTGAATTTGCGGAACAGTATTTTCATAGACAATACGGCCTCGGAAGTGGTGAGCAGTGGGTACGCGCAACTATTGGAGAATAGCATCTCAGTGGTGACGTGTAACAAAATCGCGTGTAGTAGCGAGTATGAATTGTATGCCCGATTGAAAAGTTTGGCCAAAGAACACAATTGCTCTTTCAAGTATGAAACCTCTGTAGGTGCTGCCCTCCCGATTATAAAAACTATTCACGACCTAAATATCAGTGGAGACAAAATTCACAAAATTGAAGCAGTGATTTCAGGGAGCTTAAACTTCATCTTCAACGAGTACAATGGCGAAAATAAATTTGCCGACGTGGTACTCAAGGCAAAAGAAGATGGCTACACTGAGCCCAACCCCCTGATTGACTTGAGTGGATTGGATGTAATGCGAAAGATCCTAATTCTGTCGAGAGAATCAGGATTAAACCGCGAATTATCAGACATTACTTTTAATGATTTTTTACCCAAAGAATGCTCCGACTCTGCAGATGTCCCAAGCTTCTTTAATAATTTGGAAAAGCACGAAGCACATTTCAAGGAGTTATATTCCAAAGCAACTTCCAATGAAAACAAATTGAAGGTCTTGGCTACGCTGGAAAATGGAAAGCTATCCGTTGCCTTGAATGAAATATCTTCTGACAGTCCTTTTTATAACTTAGAAGGAAAAGACAATGTGGTAGCCATCAATACCAATCGATATGCAGTAGAACCACTGGTGATTAAAGGAGCCGGTGCAGGAGCCAACATAACGGCGAGCGGCGTCTTTTCTGATTTAATGCAAATCATCAATAATTGAGCATGAAAAGTATAACCGCCTTCGCCCCCGCCACACTTGCCAACTTCAATGTGGGCTATGATATTCTGGGACTTTCTTTGAATAACATTGGCGATGAAGTAGAGCTGACCTTTAACAATACGGGGACAAATAAAATCATCGAAATCATCAACGGTGACGGCCTTCCTTATGAGGTCGAAAAAAATTGCTGTTCAGTTGTGATCCGAAAAATGCAGGAAGCACAAAACGACTTTCGCGGAGTTGATATTCGACTGAAGAAAGGATTTGCCGCAGGGAGCGGACTGGGCTCGAGTAGCGCCAGCAGCGCTGCAGCCGCCTATGGTTACAACCACCTGATTGACTCACCCTATACCAGTAAAGAATTGGTAGCTTTCGCTGCCGAGGGGGAAAGAGTGGCTTGTGGTACTGATCACGTTGACAATGTGGCTCCATCTCTCCTGGGAGGCATCATCTTGGCCAAGGGAAAGAATCCCGACGACCTGATCAAACTTCCTTTGATCGACAATCTTTATATCGTCACACTCTATCCCAACATTACCGTAAATACAGCTGATTCCCGAAAGCTCTTGGAAGACCAAGTTCCTCTAGACACGTATATCAAACAAGTGGCGTATATGGGAACATTTGTGGCAGGTCTTTATGAAAAAAACCTTCGTTTGGTTGCGGACTCTCTGCGCGATTTGGTCGTAGAACCCGCACGAAGTTTTCTCATTCCGCACTTTAAAGAAATGAAATCTATGGCTATGACCAATGACGCTATGTCTTTTGGTATTTCGGGATCAGGTCCGTCCATATTTGCACTTGCCGAAGGCGAAGAAAATGCCAAGCGCATTGAAGCGGCTCTGTTAAAAATATACGAAGATGGAAACATCGCAACTCAAACCTTTATCAACGCGTTGGTCGAAAACAGCGGCGCACGAATTCTAAACCCGAAGCCATGAAGTACATCAGCACTAGAAAAAATGAGGAGAAGGCCTCATTCGAAGAGGCGGTCATCAACGGGCTCAGCCAAAACGGCGGTTTGTATTTTCCGGAAAGCATTCCTCAGCTTCCCGTTTCTTTTTTTGATCAAATTGAAAATCACGAAGACCACGAAATTGCTTTCCGAGTTCTTAAACCATTTGTGGAAGAATCCCTAACGGATGAACAACTCAGGCAAGTCATTGCGACCACTATTACCTTTCCAACTCCCGTCGTTGAGGTAGAAAAGGACATCTACTCACTGGAACTGTTTCATGGACCCACACAGGCCTTCAAGGATGTCGGCGCTCGATTTATGTCGCGCTGCTTGTCGCATTTTTACAAGGATAAAAAAGAAGACGTCACCATTCTCGTGGCTACTTCCGGGGATACGGGAAGTGCAGTCGCTCATGGTTTTTTTGATCTGCCGGGCGTTGCCGTAACCATACTTTTCCCGAAAGGAAAAGTGAGTCCTTACCAAGAGTTTCAAATGACGAGCTTGGGAAAAAATATCCTTGTCGCCGAAGTAGAAGGGACTTTCGATGATTGCCAAAAACTGGTCAAAGAGGCTTTCAACGATAAGGAATTACGAAAGGAAATGACACTGAGCAGTGCCAACTCCATCAATATCGCACGCTTGCTTCCGCAAATGCTGTATTACTTTTTTGCCTACAAGCAGCTCAAGTCAAAGCTCGGCGATAAAAGACTCGTGGTATCCGTTCCTTCGGGAAACTTAGGTAATCTTACGGCGGGCTTATTGGCCAAAAAGATCGGGTTGCCCATCGATCAGTTCATTTCAGCGCACAATGCCAACGATACTTTTTACCAATACCTCTCCACAGGTGAATTTGTAAAGAAAGCTTCCGTGCTCACTTATTCTAACGCTATGGACGTGGGCAATCCGAGCAATTTTGAACGGATAGAGCACCTCTACAAAGGCAACATCACTCGAATGAAAGCCGATGTCAGTGCCAATCGATTCAGCGATTCTTCCACCGTTGAAGAAGTGGAGAAGTGCTATCGAGAAACCGAGTATATTTTAGATCCACACGGCGCAGTTGGGAAATTGGCCTTATCCGAGCAACTCCATGAAAATGAGATCGGGGTGTTTTTGGAAACGGCTCATCCACAAAAGTTCTCGAAGATCATCGTCAAAGCCATTCCCGACTATCGATCTGAGAAAGTGAACCTGGAAGGCTGCAGCAAAGTCAGTATGAAAAATGACTACTCCGATTTGAGAAAGCTTTTGATGAAGCGGAATTGAAGAAGTCGAACATCTCGATTCCTATTTGAATAGGGAGAATTCGATCTTGAATCTACCTCATTACCCAAAGTGTTCAATTCCATTCGAACCTCACAATCATCACCATCAATTCAAAACCAATGCCAAACCTCAATTTGAATAGACTGTGATCAAGCGATTCTTCAAATGGACATTCAGACTTATATTGGGATTAATTCTGCTGATTGTAGTAGCATATGGAGGTTTTCATCTGGCAGAATACGCCACGGGCGGGAAGTACCTCGACTATCTTATGGCAAATAGTGAGAGCGTGACTACCGAATCAAGTTTCACCTTCGAACTAATGGGTACCGATATCGAGAATAGTAAACTCATCCTTGTCGGAGAGATTCACGGATTTAAAACTCCACAACAGTTCGATCTCAACTTCTTTAAATACTTACATAGCGATCATGGCGTAAGCACTTATATAGCCGAGCTCGTCTTTGTTCAGGCTGAACTTATGAACGGATATATGGAGTCGGGAAGCGAAGATGAACTCTACCGATTTCTCGAAAACTGGGCTGTGGTTCAGGGGCAGAGAAACATAGACTATTACGATAAGTACCGGAAGCTTTAGGAGTACTACCAGTCGCTCCCTCCTGACGAGCGCTTCCAATTTATCGGTATCGATCAAATTCAGGATGAAGCGCTTTTTGCTGATTTTGTAAATAACTTAGTCCCCGATAGCCTTCTTCCTGAGTTTTCGACCATCAGTGATGCGACCCTTTCGGGGAAATTGAACCTGCTCAAAACAGCTTTTGCCAATAGCGCTGATACCTTAACCATGCTTGATCACCTTCAAGCAAACTTGGAATATGAAAAGATCGGCAGGGAAGAAATCCTCTTTCGAAATTTTCATGCGCTGTACGAGCAACATAATCTTAGAGCCGAAAAAGTATACGGATATTTCGAGCTGTTTCATGTATTCCAATACCGCGTCAATGGCAAACATCCATTGGCTTCGAAAATTAGAGAATCTGATTTAGGACTTTTAGAGAAAATTCTCTCCGTCAACTTTATGATGAATGAAAGCTATATGGTTATGCCTAGCCGAGGTTTGCCTGAGTTTATGCGCACGGGGTCGGTCAATAGCAAGATGCCTATTTCTGCGGACAACATGCTCTTCATGCACATCTATGGTGTGAAGGACTTTAAGCGCACGACTCCCGAAAACCACAAGTCGCTTATCAAGCTCGACGTTGAAGCTAGCCCCTACGAATGTTCGAGTCGGATGAATAGCACGATTCAAATACTTCCTGTGGCAGATAAAATGGAAATGACCGACGAGGGGGAGCCTTATGTTCAGTACACTGTATTCATTAGGAACTCAGATTGAGCAGAGCCGATGGATCAATAGATTTTTGGCTTAGAACCAAATTAAAAATCCAACGTCAACTGCCCTCCTTTACTTGGAGGCTCCGTATCGAGATTGCTCACCGAGATGCCAAAGAGTCGAAAGGACTGCTCACGTGGATGGGCTTCTAGTAGCTCCAAGGCGATGCTGTATATCTCCTCCTCGCGATCAGTAAAATGATCGATGGAACGGCTCCGCGTATGTGTGGTAAAATCGCTGTAGCGCAATTTGAGGGTGATCGTTTTGCCTCTGTACTTACCTTGTTTCATGCGTTGGCTTACCTCTTCGGATATGGGTTGTAACGCCGCTATTTGCTCCGTCAAATCTGAAATATCTTCGCTGTAAGTGCGCTCCGCTCCCACCGATTTGCGGATGCGATCGGGCCGCACGGGTCGCTCATCTAGTCCCCGGCAAATGTGAAAATAGTAGCTACCACTCTTACCAAAGAGCTGAACCAATTCAGGGCGAGTGTACTTCCGCAAGTCTGCACCGGTGTGAATACCCATCCCATTCAGTTTTTCGGCTGTGACCTTCCCGATACCGAAGAAGCGCTTGATCTCCAAATTGGCGGTAAACTCATCGATCTGTGTGGGATGAATCAATTTTTGCCCGTTGGGCTTGTTGATGTCCGAGGCTACTTTAGCCAGAAATTTATTGACCGAGATACCGGCACTGGCGGTAAGTTGGGTTTCATCCAAAATGCGTTGACGTATCTCGCGGGCTATTTCGGTAGCGCGGTTCATCCCGCGCTTGTTTTCGGTTACATCCAGAAAGGCCTCATCGAGCGAAAGTGGTTCCACCAAGTCGGTGTAGTCGTGAAAAATTTCGCGAATCTGTTGCGACACTTCTTTGTAGACTTCGAATCGCGATCTGGTAAATATCAACTCGGGACACTTTCGGGCGGCGATGGAGGAAGGCATCGCAGACCTAACGCCAAACTTTCGCGCTTCGTAACTTGCCGCAGCTACTACACCGCGTTCGCGGGAGCCGCCAACAGCTACGGGCTTCCCTCGCAATTCGGGATTATCGCGTTGCTCAACGGATGCAAAGAAGGCATCCATATCGATGTGCAGGATTTTGCGCAGTGTACTGGTTTTTCTAATTGCTAACTGCAAAAGTAGCAGACTTAGGGGTTGAAATACAATCAAAGCCCTCCTCCGTCATGCCTCTACTGCGTCGTGGCCTGCCAGCTCCTCCGAAGGAGCATAAAATCACGCCAATCAATTTTAACTGTTCTTACTCTACACTCTGTGCTGACCAAATAAAAAAAGGATAGCTCTGAAAACGTGTCCTCCGCTAGCGGAGTTGGATTGCGCAATCTGGCGGTACCACAAACCCGTTTTCTCATCGATCTCTTTCACCTTTTACCTCATCGAACTATATTCGCTTGAGCATTCTCCTTTAGAGAAAACTTACTGAATACATCGTCAAGTTACACGGTGCAAAACATGGAGGCATTAATTGAACTTAAAGGGAAGATACAAGCCGTCAGTACTATGGAGTAAGGCAAAGGCCTTTGCTACGCTTGCTTGTTTGGTCTTTGGTCTATCCGGTTTCGCCCAATCTCAAGCAATCGATCTCACCCTGCGTGAAGTCTCTACTTATGACTTGTCATCGGGGTTTTCAACCAACTGTTTCGAGAAATCATTCCAAGACCCGACTGGTCTTCTCTGGTTAAAATCTTGTCCATTCGTAGGATGGGAATACAACCACCATTTCACAACATTTGATGGGCACACACCCAGAATCCCTGATTTTGAAGGCGATGAATTCCCAAACGGGCTAATTGTTCAAGCTTTGGACATGACCCCTGAGGGCATAATATATGGCACCTATTCTGATGAAGTCCGAAAAAAAAATGGTCTCTTCTTCCTGAATACAATCGATAGAACGCTTCGGATTCGAGAAAGCAAAGTATTGGGCTCGGAAAGTCTCCCATTGGTTTCTTGTCAGCTAGACGGTGAATCGCTCATCCTTCTCTTTGCTGATACTACGGGATTTGACATTCGTAGGATGAACATGGCCGATGAAGTCACTGAATTGGTCCTGCGTAAGCGCTATGATTTCAACCCTAGACTGCGCCCTGAGAATAGACACAATCCCTTCATCGGTCGATTTGTTGACGCCTCGTACATTTATCACTATCAAGACAATTATTGGGTCCTTACCGGCGGTTTGCCCTTTTTCCGGTACGACGCACTCAAAGATTCATTGACTACCATTGGCGCAGAGCATTTGGGCAATGCCTATGAAGAATATCTCAGCAATCTCGACCAGCCTCCCATCTTCATACCACAAACAGATGGCCGTTTTATTTTGGCCCTGCCGAATACAGAAGCCGGGGTATTCCAATACGATGTTGAAAAAGATACTTACACCCCCTTCCCCGCACTTTTTGGAATGACGCAAAACGATCGTGCGGGAATTACTAAAAGTGCCAGCGCCCAACCGAACAAAGCAATCAGGTATCTGAAGAACGATCCCATTGAATATGAGAACGTGCTATTGAATAGCGATGGATCGGTGACCAAAGTTTTACTGCCCTCGGCTGTGCGCGAAGTGTTCTATTACCAGAAATCATCTTCGGGCCATATTCTGGTATGTACGGATGCAGGATTAATGGTCACGCAGAGCAAGGACAATACTCCGGCGCAGGCATTTTTAAACGAATTTCCTATGCGGAGCTTATTGCCCTTAAACGACTCCGTGGTTTTGATCAATGCGCGCGCCATAGGCAAACCTATCAGCACCTTCAATGTTTTGAATCCAAATGCGGAACTCAAGCCATTTTCCGACTATTTCCAAGGAAACGACGGCGGTCAATTGGTGCAAAGAACCGATGGAAAAATCTGGGTGCCTTCAGGAATTGAGGTTGCACTTATCGATGTCACGGCAAATCGCGTTTCTACATTCCCGAACCGTTTTGCAAATTTTGAACGATTCGACCTGATTGATGACACGACTTTGGCCGTTTTTTACGAAGGTGAGCTCTTTGAATGGAATCCCGTTACAGATGCTTACAAACTGCTGTTCAGCCATCCTGAGCTGATCGAACAATCCGGTTATTTACATGCCTTGCACATCCATTCCGATGGCGACTTCTATATTGCTATGAACAATGGCTTAATTCGCATTTCCAAGGATTTCAACAAACACGAAATTTTTGGAATTTCTTCTAAAGATCAACTATTGAAAATCCTTTCTATTACGGAAGATTCTGAAGGTCGGCTCTGGCTGGGCACTTATGCCCATGGCATTCAGGTTTTCAATCCGGAAGATGAATCTTTTCAACCCATTGACATTTCGAATGGATTGCTGAGCAATACGGTAGCCTCCATTGAGGCGGGTATCGATGGTATTATGTGGGCGGGGACGTTTAATGGTGTGTCCATTATCGATGCAAATACTTTCGAAGTAGTGACTACCCTCACCGAAGATGATGGCTTGGCAAACAATGAATCCAACCGATTTTCGTCAGGGAAGTTCTCAGATGGGCGCATCCTGATCGGTTCCATCACCGGGTTTTCGGTGATATCACCACATACTGTGGCTAAGGCGATGGAGCACCATACATTGCCGGAGATTTTTCTATCTGCTGCATCCTGGAAAGATGCCGATACGGGCGAAGAAAGGATAGCTTATACAAGCAGCGATGAAATCATTGAACTTCCGGCCAATAAACGCGACCTCACATTGGAACTTGCTTTGAATGTATATGGAGAGCCAAACACGCATAAATTCAAATACAAAATTGGAGAAGGCGCATGGCAATTCGCAGGTTCCAGTCAAAGGTTGTACCTAAATAGCTTGCCGACAGGCTCCTACTCCATTCAGGTAAAAGGTATCGATCATCTCGGTAACGAATCAGTCAATACTGCTGTGATCCCAATCAATGTATTGCCCTTTTTCTACCAGCAATGGTGGTTCTATTTGCTCTGTGCATTGCCTTTCTTGGTTTTTGGATTTGCGTGGGTACGTCGTCAGAAAAAAATCAAAAAGGAATTGATTACTGAGGTAGACTTGGCCACATCTAAGCTAAAAGAGGACAAGGTATTGATCGAAAGTCAAGCCAGGAAACTTCAAGAATTGGATGAACTTAAATCGCGGTTTTTCACCAATATCTCTCACGAGTTCCGAACGCCCCTTTCTGTGATATTGGGCATTGCCAATAGGCTGGAAAAGCATCCGGATGAAGGGGTAAACACAAATGTGGGGCTCATTCAGAAGAACACAAACATTCTGCTCAACCTCATCAATCAAATTCTAGACCTGGTAAAACTCGAAGCGGGTGAGCTGCAGATAGATTATGTGCAAGCCAATATGATTGCCTTCATTCATCGGATAGTAGATGGTATAAAACCACTTGCCGATAGTAAAGGTGTGAGTGTGCAATTGCACTGCACTCCCGAAGAATTGGTGATGGATCTTGACCAAAACAAAACCTTTAGGATTCTGGCAAACTTGCTGAGCAATGCGATTAAGTTCACTCCGGAAAATGGTGAAGTCAAGATCAATACCTTGGTTGAAAATGGAAAGCTCAAACTAACCGTTTCCGATACGGGGCGTGGTATACCTGCCGATAATCTGCCGTTGATATTCGACCGTTTTTACCAAGTAGATTCCTCAACCATTCGTGAAGGTGAGGGAACGGGTATCGGTCTGAACTTCACCAAAGAGCTGATAGAACTCCTTTCGGGAACCATCGAAGTACAAAGTACTGTGGGCCGAGGAACTACTTTTACCGTTTGGCTTCCCATAAAGCACAATGCTGCACTCACGAAGATCCAAGATTTGGAATCGACCGAGAGCATAATGATGCTGCCCGCGAGCGAGGAAATGACTGCAACGGAATTACCTCCTGATGATTTTCCCCTCCTATTGATCATTGAGGACAATGCCGACGTGGCAAAAGTGCTAAGGCTCATCTTGCAACCGACTTATCGTTTGAGCATAGCGGAGAATGGGCAAATTGGGATTGATCAGGCCAAAGCGCTGGT
Organism: Cryomorphaceae bacterium 1068; assembly: GCA_027214385.1. Lineage (NCBI taxonomy): Bacteria > Pseudomonadati > Bacteroidota > Flavobacteriia > Flavobacteriales > Cryomorphaceae > Cryomorphaceae bacterium 1068. The sequence continues at coordinate 68,010 of JAPVXR010000006.1, forward strand.
GCCCGATATGGTGCTCTCGGACGTGATGATGCCTGTGAAAGATGGTGTGCAAGTATTGAATGAATTGAAAAACGACCCCATTACTTCGCATATCCCGGTCATATTGCTCACTGCCAAAGCAGATATGAAATCGCGCCTGGAAGGGCTGCGCAGAGGTGCCGACGATTATTTGAGCAAGCCTTTTCACGAGGAAGAGCTCAAACTCAGAATTAAAAACAATCTGGAAGCCAAGCAACGCTTGCAGGCGCGCTACCAAAATGGAGCACCAACCAATCCGAGTAACCATCCGGAGGTTGAGCTGGAAGATGCGTTCATTCTGAGTTTACAAAAAATCCTCGAAGCGCATTTGGACAACAGTGAATTTGGTATCAAAGATTTTTGTGCCGAACTAGGCGTGAGCCGCATGCAACTCCACAACAAACTCAAAGCCCTTACAGGACTTTCTACTTCCAATTACATTCGATCCTTGCGCCTGAAAAAGGCCAAAGAATTGATGAAAAATGCTGAGTTAACCGTTTCAGAAATCGGATACATGGTAGGATTTGCATCCCATGCTTATTTCAGCAGAAGTTTCAGCGAACAATTTGGCCAATCGCCTTCCGAATACAGGGAAAAGCTGTCTTAGGCACCGCAGCTAAGCATGCGATAAGGAGCAAAAAACAGCTCCGTAAACCACTGTTTAACAGGATGATTTACAATAGTGCATAATGCAAATACAATGTTGCAAAGCGATGCTTGCATTGTGTCTCATATTTGGATTGAACAAAATGTGAACTGATAACACAAACACCATGAAACACTTCTACAAGTTTCTTTTTTTAGCGGCCATTTTACAAGCTCAATTTGTACATGCCCAAGATTTCACCACAACTTTTTTCGCTCCGAACATTGCAGACTGGAATGAAGTTGCACCAGAATCCGTCTCCGTTACATTCTCGTCTAATAATGTAGCATTGGGATGCACACCCGAAATGGTCATGGGTCAATCAATCCCTTTTTCTTGGTATCAAAACATACTAAACCAAGAGTACAAATGGAATACTGTAGCTCCCAATACGGCGGTCGAAATCACCATTGAATTTGAATTTGAAACTGGCGAAATATTTGAACCAGCTCTCTTTCCTTTTCACAACGAAATAAGTGTCGATTACAACGGAATTTCCCAAACAATTGCGCTAGAGGTAGACGATAATTTCGTGTCACCTTCCATGTCCTGTACCTTCACAATCGATACCGGCGACCCTATCTTTGAAGAACCATACAGCCGTGGGCTAGACATCGTATTCTGGGATCGCAACAATATTTTTGACGATGCCTTTACGATGGCTACTCAGTTTTTTATTCCGGGTGACCGAATGATAAACAATCCGCTATGGACGACTACTGCTCCATCTACCCCACAGCTCATTTTGCGCGACCCGCCCGGTGATGGTAGTTTTACAGAAATCATTCAAGGCGATGAGACCTGTCACGGACACGCCGTGTCGGTGGCGACTGATGAATCTACCGAAGTCTGGGCATCTGTTAAACTCGGTGTGAGTGGCGAAGTGGGACTCCTTTATTCATCAACTGTGGACACTTATTTGGAAGTATCCGGGGGGCTTGAAATGGGCTTGGTTCACACGACCGTGGACGAATCAAAAATGTGTATTAGTGTTGAAAATAATTATTCTACAAGTATCGAAGACCCAATTTTCGAAGCAAACAGTGGCGATCTGTACATCGGTTCGGCCATCACATACGCCTACGGGGTATTTGAATCAGTGTATCTCGAAAGCTGCAATTTATACCAGGATAGACAACTCGCTTTTCTACCCGTCAGTTCAAGCGATTTTTTCATCTACCCGGAGAGTTATATTCTCAATACCATCATTCCAGATTTAGAAGCAAACTTGGCTACCCTTACGCCGGATACGGATCCTTACATTCAGTCAGAAGACAATTTGGAAGTTTGGGAACAATACATCCAACTCAACGCAGAAATAAAAGCGGAAGCCTTTGCCAACCAAACACCCGTACCCAAATCTTGGACAGCACAATCTGCCGAAACAGAAACAGTGAGTACCCTGACATCTGAAATGCGGGAAGTGGAATATAATATGTACATCGACCAAAATGTGGCAATTGAGGTAGGAATATACGCCGGAAACAATGGCGGAAGTGCAGGTGCCCGCATTCGCTCCAAAACGAGTAAAGGCAGTACGAACTCCTCTTCAAACCAGCACGAAACAACCATCAGCTATACCTTTGCAGATGACGATGTGATTTCATCAGAAAATCTAGATTCCGATGTATTCTCGGTAGACATCTATAAAGATCCCACTTTTGGCACGCCCATTTTCAAACTCAATGAAGAAAACACTGCCACTAGCTGTCCTTACGAAGGCGGTTACCAAATGCACAATCCGGAAATCACCTTCGAATCCAACAATTCAGATGACTTGACCATCTCAGATATTCCCAATGGAGATTCGTATACATTCGAGGTAGATATTTGCAATGACAGTGATTTTGCTCGAGAGTACTTCATCAAGGTACCATTGGAGAGTAATTTGAATGGATTACAAGTATCACTTGCCGGTACTCCGATTAATGTAAGCGATGGGATTACGACCAATATAATTCCAGCAAATACCTGCCTGGAAGATGCAGATGTGACAATAACACAAACCAATGGCAGTGAAGTATTGGACTATGAAGACATTCAAATTGTGATGTTTACGCCATGTCAACCGAGCTTTACCCCTACCACTTCTATCGTCACATTTGATGCTTATTTCACTAACAATACTACCGGACTCAATGAGTTGGAAGACAAGAACAATCTGCTCTCAGTATTTCCAAATCCAAACAAGGGGCAGTTCTCAGTAAAAGCGGAAGATCTTAAAGAAGTTAGCACTTTAGAAGTGAGAGACATTACGGGTAGAATGATCTATGAAACTCAAGTACTGCCAAATACCGAAAATCTCAACATCAACTTAGATAATGCTTCGAAAGGAATCTATATTCTCACCGTTTTCAATAGCGAAGTGCGTATGACGCAGAAAGTGGTCGTTGACTAAGCTTTGTATGAATCAGTTCGCGAGAAACCCTATTCCGATTGTCTTTCGGGATGGGGGTTTTTTGATTGTGGGAAAAGGTTGATACACTGTCTACAACTCCTCTTGCAATCTCAAAAACAATAGATTGGAAAGTCTAAGGTTTTAATAATGACATGCTCATCAAAACGAAATCTATGAAAAACTTCAGTCATTCGCGGATTCAGAGATATACCCAGCTGACACCTATTTGTGGACTCTAAAGCGTGGCTTCACAAATTGGAGGTCCTGATATTTCCTCGCGGTAAGAGAAGAAGGCATGGCCGAGAAGGCAAACCAATCTCGATTGATATATTTACCTCTTTAAGAAAATCATTTAACACACGGATATTCCAACCAAAAGCCATGATAAAACGATTTTTTAAGTGGACAGCTAAAATTATTCTTGGATTGATCTTGCTCATCGCCTTGGCCTACGGAGGCTTTCACCTAATAGAATACGCTACTGGTGGAAAATACGTGGAGTACCTTTCGGCAAATAGCGAGACCATTGGCACAGAAGAGGCTTTCACATTTGACCTTATGAGTGCTGATATCGAGAACAGTAAACTCATCCTTGCGGGAGAAATTCACGGCTTTAAAACGCCGCAACAGTTCGATCTCAACTTCTTTAAATACCTACACCGAGATCACGGAGTGCGCACATATGTGGCCGAGCTCGACTTTGTTCAGGCCGAGCTTATGAATCGATACATGAAATCAGGTAGCGAAGAAGAACTCTACCGAATTCTCGAAAACTGGACCGTGGTGCAAGGACGCAGAAACATGGACTACTACGATAAGTACCGCAAGCTTCAGGTTTATTACGACTCCCTTCCGTCAGAAGAGCGTTTCCAATTTATCGGCATTGATCAAATTCAGGATGAAACACTCTTTGCCGAATTTGTCAATGACCTGGTACCCGATAGCCTTCTTTCTGAAGTCTCGACCATCAGTGACACCACACTTTCGGGGAAGATCAATTGGCTTGAAACGGCTTTCGCCAATAGCGCTGACACCTTGGCCATGCTGGCTCATATTCAAGCAAACTTGGACTACGGAAAGATCGGAAGGGAAGAAATCCTCTTTCAAAATTTTCACGCATTGTACCAACAGCATAATCTTGGCGAAGAAAAAGTATATGGATATTTTGGTCTGTTTCATGTATTTCAATACCGCGTCAATGGCAATCATCCACTGGCGTCAAAAATCAGAGAATCCGATTTGGGACTGGAAGGAAACATTCTCTCCATCAATTTTATGATGAACGAAAGCTATATGGTAATGCCCAGCAATGGCCTGCCTGAGTTTATGCGCACCGGGCCCGTGAATAGTAAGATGCCCATTTCGGCGGACAACATGCTCTTCATGTACATCTACGGCGTAAAGGATTTTAAGCGCATGACTCCCGAAAACAGCAAATCGTTGATCAAGCTAGATGGAGAAGGAAGTCCTTACGAAAACTCATCGCGAATGAACACGACCATTCAGATACTTCCTGTGGCAGATAAAATGGAAATGACCGACGAGGGTAAGCCTTATGTTCAATACACGGTATTCGTGAGAAACTCTGATTGGGCAGAGCCAATGGAAGAATAGAGAACATGAGAATCCCTTGGCCTATTTGTTTCCTCCTCTTCGTTTGTTTTGGCTGTACGGCCAATAAGCAACTAACAAAAGGAAGCGTCGAACCAAAGGAGTTTAATGCTAAAGTATCCTTTACCACAGCCAAGTCATTGGTCCTGATCCCTTGCGAAATAGAAGGAAATACCAAGAATTTTATTTTCGATACAGGCGCGCAAGTCACCACTATCCAACGGGATTCAATCTTTGGCGAGATCATTACGGTTAGAGGTGGCTCAAATCGAACCGTGGAAAATGGCAGCGAAACGGTAGCCTCCTTAAAAATTGGAGAAGTAGATTTCATCAACACTTTCGCCACCAATGAAAATGAGGTGGAGTTGAGCAAAAGAATCCCTAATTATGGCGGCATCCTTGGAAGAACGGTGATTGACAAAGCCAATTGGCTGATCAACTACCCTGAGAAAACAATCGAGCTATCGAATGAGAACATCTGCACGGATGGCTTTACGGACATTCCTCTGCTCGAATCATCGACCACCCCTTACACCTTCGTGGAAATAGATGGCGTGTCTTATCAAGCCATTCTCGATTTGGGATCGACTTCCGTTTTCAACGTACCGGAAGACACCGAGCTCGCCAAATTACTCTTGAGTAAATACAATTTTGAGAAAAACACCAGAGAAAGGTATACTGTGGGTGGCACACAGAATGTGACGGAACTCATCGGTTCCGTTCCTGCCATGTCTATTGGCGACCTCACGTTTACGGACGTGCGCGTCAACATCAACCAATCCAGTCAGATCAGGCTCGGGATGCCATTCTTCGCAGCCTACGAGATTTGCATTGACAATGAAAACCATCGGTACCGCATTCGGTAAGGTTTGGCTCGAACCTCCTATCATTTGAAACTTTAACACCTCGCCTTGAGTCTCCTATATGATAGGTTCCATATCTTGGCATATAGCACGCGAAGCTTGCGACAAATCATGAAACTCGATATGAAAAACATTTGTCCTCTCATCTTCATACTTCTTTTTAACTCTTGCGACTGGAACAGATCAAGTGAGATAAGCGAAACTACCGCAATCCCGCCACAAGAAATCCTTGTCCCCGCCTTTCAAGCACTGATTGATTCAGCGGATGTAGAAGGAGCCATTCTGATCTACGATTTGGAGAAAGATCAATACCATTCCAATGACTTTGGATGGTCGCGAAAAGGTCAATTGCCCGCCTCCACATTCAAAATCACCAATTCAATGATTGCGCTGGAAACCGGTGTAATCGAAGACGACAGTACCCTTATCAAATGGGACGGAGAAGACAGGAGAATGAAAGTTTGGGAACAGGATCTGGTTTTTAGAGATGCCTTCCACTTTTCTTGCGTTCCGTGCTATCAGGAAATCGCTAGAGAAATCGGAGTGGAAAGAATGAACGGTTTTTTAAGTAAACTCAACTATGGCTCCATGGTGGTCGACTCAGCATCGATCGATCTCTTTTGGCTAGTGGGTGATTCCAAGATCACTCCTTTTGAACAGATCCATTTCCTAGAGCGGTTTTACCACTCCGAAATGCCCATCTCCGAACAAACGGAAACGACCATGAAAAGACTCATGATTATTGAGGAGACGGAAGCTTATACAATCAGTGGGAAGACCGGGTGGTCTATTCGAAACGGAAAAGACAATGGATGGTTTGTCGGATATCTCGAAGTACCCGAAAACACCTATTTCTTTGCCACAAATGTAGAACCTAAGGCAAATTTTGAAATGGATAGATTTCAGATGATCAGAAAGGACCTCTCGTATAAAGCTTTCAAAGAAATGAGGCTTATTGAATGAGCCTGAGTTTCGTCTCATCACATCACTATATTCAGTGATAGAGCACAATAAGCAACTGCATCTTGCTGTTTACTAATTACCTGCTCATTAAAAAATTGAAATGAATGAAATCAATCTTGCTCGGACTACTGGTCTTGACTATGGCTGCGTGCAGTCATAAACCTACCGTAAAGGAACTTAAAGCATTTGCCGCAATCGAATCCTACCCCTTCGACACTTACTTGGATACCGTTTCCAATAAAAAAGCATTAATTATAGTAGCACACGATGACGATGACTGTGCTATGTCGGGAACGATAGCCGGCTTAACACAAAAAGGATGGACCATCAAACAATTGAGTTTGGTGAGCCACATCAACCCCGAAACAAGTACGAATTCAGCCCACATCATCTGTGATGGCAATGAATTGATCTTAGACGATGGCCTCTATCGCTTGGGGCTGGACACCTCGACTAGCCCATATGTGCCGATACCACACGAAGCATTTGATCGTTTATTTCTTCGAGAAAAAGTTGCCGCGGCTTTGGTCGAAAAGATCAATGCTTTCAATCCCTCGGTGCTCTTTACATTGGACAATGAAAAAGGTGGATACGGCCACCCCGACCATGTCTTCATCAGTCAGTTGGTAGTTGATTTATTAAGCGAGAATAAAATAAATGCGCAAAGAATTTATCAATCCGTCTACACCGATCACATGGAAGAAGTAATCGTAGATACCTGGCTCAAGGCCAAAATGGAAGAATGGGGATATCCACATGCGAGCACTATAGCCAATGAAATGTATGGAATCGACGGAATGCCAGAACCCGACGTGCAAGTCGACATATTCCCTTATGCCGAAACGAAAATGAACTACCTGCGAGACTATCCTGAAAGTGCGAAAAGAAATCTACGGAAGTTCATCCCGTACTACGAAGAGTTTGACGCCAAGACGTACTTTGCCATTTTTAATCGAGAGTTTTTTAGAGTGGTTGGAAGTGAATCCTTTTCCCTCTCGCCCGTCAGGAAAGCGCAAGTGCACACGAACTAGAATCCTCACATGCGAAATAAATAAAGGCAACAAATGGACCATATTGAAGAAGTATTTATCCGATCGAAATTCACCTTGAAGTATCCCGAATGTTGGACTCCGCTTGACTGGAACGACGAGATCAAATACCTCTCCATGGTGGAAATTGAAAGCAAGGTGATTTTTCATGAGCCCGAGCGTCAATAAGTGGCACTTATTCCATTTCATTTAATTAAATATAGAACTGTATCTTTCAGGGCAATTCCTTTGGGTAAGTGATTTTACCATCCCAAACCCAAAGGTCCAAAACAATTACACACTGCCAGCTTCAAGTAACGAGCTACTAGCGACCAAAAACAAGAAAATGGAAATCGACCGTAAAGGCTTTATTAAAAAATCTTCACTTTTAACCTTAGGCGCAGGAAGCCTAATTGCCATGCCCATTACCACAGTAGCGGCTCCCCATCTGATGCAAAAAGAAGAGGGTATCAACATCATTGGTCCCAAAAAGGGATACTCATCGCAAATCGGTACACTTGTATCGATGATGGATTGGATGAGAATGATCATTCTCAATCCCGTAAAAGATATGAGCGTTGAAGATCTTGATTACCTCGTAGATGAAAATGCCAACTCCATCGGCGCTATGCTTTGGCACTTGGCGGCTACAGAACGCTTTTACCAGCTCCACACCTTTGAAGGCTACAAGTGGGGCGAGTGGCCTGAATCAGAAAACGAGGAATGGGGTACAGCCTCCGGACTGGGTGATGAAGCCCGCGAGAAAATAAAAGGAAACGATCTCGATTTCTATTTAGAAAAACTCGAAGATGTGCGCAGCGCTACTTTGAAAGAATTCAAAAAACGGGACGACGATTGGCTCATGTCGGTTGACGAAGATTGGTTCTGGGGCCCCACTAATAATTACTGCAAATGGTTCCACGTGTGCGAGCACGAATCCAACCACAACGGTCAGTTTAAGTTTATCAAAAGTCGACTGCCTTCGGCGAAGAAGGACTAGCTGCAGTCAGAGTAGTTCCGGGCTGTTATAAGAATGATCGTCGAGCAGACTCCTTCTGATCAACATACATCTCATTAACAGAAAAATACTTTCATCTCATCTTCGTATTTTTGCGCATGACCGAGACAAACAGGCTCTGCATCTTATTCAGCTTACTCTTTGCTTGCTTTGGTTCCTATGGTCAAACTGAAATTGACCATTGGGAGACCGCCGTATATTCTGATGATGTTTGGTCATTTCGCTTGGGTACTTCGGCGCCGCCACAGGATTGGATGATGCCCGACTTTGACGACAGTTCTTGGCTATCGGGACAAGGAGGAATTGGTTATGGCGATGGCGATGACAATACCGAAATTGACCCCGTCCATTCACTCTTTTTAAGAATAGACTTCGATCTGATCGATACTTCCTTGATCACCATGGCTATCTTTCATGCCGATTACGACGATGCCTTCGTAGCTTATCTCAACGGAACCGAAATAGGGAGGGGAAACATCGGCGACCCAACCGCAATTTTGGAATACAACGAATCACCTCCAACAGATCAAGAGGCAGTTTTATACACGGGAGGCCTGCCCGAAGCGTTTCCACTTTATCCATTTACATTTGATCAACTCGTTCAGGAAGGGCAAAATACCTTGGCCATTCAAGTCAATAATTTCCTGATCACCTCTTCTGATCTTTCAGGCAATTTCTTCTTTTCCCTGGGAATAACCGATTCCTCTTTTAATTATGGCCCCACTCCCGAATGGTTTTTTGAACCCTTCTTAGCGACAGAGCTACCGCTGATTCAAATCTTGACTAATGGACAGGAAATTCTAAACGATCCCAGAATCGTGGCCCAAATGAAAATAATCGATAACGGACCTGGCGAATTGAATTACATCGATAATCATCCAACTGACTACGACGGGCAAGTCGCAATTGAAATAAGAGGCGAATCTTCTCAATTTTTTGAGAAGAAGAATTACGCCTTTGAAACTCAAACAGAAGACGGTGAGAACAGCAATGTTTCCCTATTGGGAATGCCCTCAGAAAACGACTGGATTCTTCACGGACCCTATTCTGACAAGAGCTTGATCAGAAATGCGCTCACTTTCGAAATGGGGAATGACATCATGGAGTATGCCTCCAGAACCCGCTTTTGCGAACTGATCATCAACGATGATTACCGCGGAGTTTACCTGCTTATGGAGAAGATCAAGCAGGACGATTCGAGGGTGGATATCGCTACCCTCCTACCCGAAGACATCGAAGGTGATGAGCTGACAGGCGGATATATTTTGGAGATCGACAGGGACAATTTCGAAATAGAAGAGGACGGCTTTTACTCCTCCTTTCCATTGTATGCCTTTTATACTTTTCACGATCCTGACTTCGATCAATTAATGCCCGAGCAGAAAGCATACATCCAAGAATGGATTTACGATTTCGAATTGGCCTTGTACCTATCCGGTTACGAATCGACTTATCAAAACTACCTCGATATTGAATCGTTCATAGACTACTTTCTGATCAATGAATTGACAAAGCAGATTGATGCGTTCAAGCTTAGCTTTTACATGTATAAGCAAAAAGACAGCAATGGAGGGAAGCTTCACATGGGGCCTATTTGGGATTTCAATCTAGGGTATAGCAATTTCGATTTTGCCTGCGACCCCAATCCCGAAGGTTGGATTTACCCCTGCACGGCGTGGCCGTTTTGGGTAGAGAGGTTAATGACTATTGACGAGGTGCAGGATCAAATGTATTGCCGCTGGCAGCAATTGAGAGAAGATAAATTGGAAACTGCATTTTTGATGAATCGAATTGATTCGCTGGTCAATCACATTGGCCCTGCCGCCGATCGAAATTTCGAGCGATACGATGTGCTCGGAAACTATGTTTGGCCCAATGTCTTTATCGGTGAGACCTATGATGAAGAGGTAGAGTATATGCGCGATTGGCTCCTCCAAAGACTCCTTTGGATGGATCAAAACATGTTTGGTAGTACGAGCGCAAACTGCAGCGAAATTCTCAGCTTGAATGTGGAACAATCCAATACACCTTTGAAGGTTTACCCCAATCCTTTTACCGACAAGGTGACATTCTCTTTCAGTGATGAAGCGAATACGAGAGGTGAAGTCTTGATCTATACGGTCACGGGAGAAGTAGTCTTAAGGTTCAGTCCTTCAGAAGGTCTATCCGACGGATTCTCTCAACTCAACAGTGGCATCTATTTTTTTGAATATCGAATAGAAAATCAACCCGTTCAACAGGGTAAACTTGTGAAACAATAGTGCTTAGAGCCAACACTTGACTTAATTCCCTTGAAAATCATCGCAGAAACCAAGCGTTTAACCTTACGCGAACTGACCGTCGAAGATGCCGCGGACTTTTACCGTCTCAATGAGAGTCTCGAAGTCTTGAAATACACTGGCGATTCTCCTTTCGCCTCTCTTAGGGAGGCAGAAAGTTTTCTTGAAAACTACTCCGACTACGAGCAAAATGGTTTTGGTCGCTGGGCAGTGCTCGAAAAGGACAGCGGCAGATTCTTAGGCTGGTGCGGCTTGAAGATCAACGAGGAAAACCAAGTCGATTTGGGCTTTCGATTTTTTGAAGAATATTGGGGAAAGGGCTATGCCACCGAAGCAGCCCGGGCTTGCTTGAAGGTAGGCTTTGAGCGCTTCAATCTTGAAGAAATCATCGGAAGAGCCAACAAGGAGAATACCGCTTCCATCCGAGTTCTTGAGAAAATTGGTATGCATTTTTGGAAAGTTGCCGAGGCCCATGGGATCGACTGTGCGTTTTACTATCGGTTGAATCAGGAGAGCTGGAGTCACCTTAAGAGGTCACCTTCACTATAGTCCTTCAGCCATTCATAAATAAAAAGCTCAAATCCGAACCTAAATCCAGCCTTTGGATTGACTAATGTATATTGCACCACTTTCACGGATATAGCCCTCTCCTGTACAAATAATAAACTGAGAATTACCTATCCAACAAATCAATCTTAAACCATGAAAAAGCCAATTTTCGCAGTAGCATTGCTTATTGCAATAGCCAGCTGTAACTCACCCAATCCTGAAGAAACAAAAACAGAGGAATCAGGAACAGCAGAACAGGCCGTTACCAAAGCCGTTTCTACAGAAGCCGACTTCTTTGCTGCCGACGGAATTATTGTGACCCCCGAAATGTATCCCACTTTTGAAACATCACGCCAAATTTTGAAAAGCCAAGACTTGGTGGGAGTGAACAAGTTTAACCACAAGCCACAGCTCACGCCTACAGATCAACAACCGGTAGTGCGTATGAATAGAGATACCTACTATTCAATGGCAGTTGTTGATGTTTCTGAAGGCGCGACAATTACGATGCCCGAAATCCCCGAGGGGAAATACATGTCGATTCAGCCGGTTACCCAAGATCACCGAATTCAAGCCATGCAATATGGTCCCGGCACGTATGATTTAACGACTCATTTTGGCACGCACCTTTACGTTGTTGTTCGTCTTGATGCCACTTTCACCGAAGCTGAGGCGAAAGAAATTCACGATAAAATGAGCATCGATGCAAAATCAGCCAACACTTTTACCGCAATGCCGGTGAACGAGGAGTCATTCACGGAAGTTGAAGACGCCTTAAAAGCTAAAATGCCTTCTGTCATACGACGTGATGGTGTCGATGCCTTAAAGGGAATGTTCACCGACCCGCGCGATGATTCGAATCAATTGTTCACCGAAGAGAAATACGAATTAGGTGCAGCGCTCGGCTGGGGTGGAGCCCAAATGGTAGATAATATTTATGAATTATCAGGCAATTACTCCACGGACAGTTGCTACCAAATGACTTTTGAAGATCCCATGAACCTGGCTTTCTGGTCTATTACCGTTTACAACAAGAAGGGTTTTATGTTTAACGACCTGGCCAATTACAGTTCCAACACAGCCACGGCCAATGAAGATGGAACGTACACGGTAAGTTTTGGCTGCGGAATGGATGCCCCTAACAATATGGAGATTGACAACCCGTCAGGCGTATTTAACATTGCCGTGCGTCACTACCAACCGTCCAAAAGAGTCCTTGAGGATGATTACCGTTTGGTACCGTTGATGAAAACAGTCTCTGTCGCAAAGTGAGAGCTGACTTCATCAGTTGACAGCGGAAAAGTCAAATCGATTAAAAGAAAGACGCTCCCTTTGAGGGTGCGTCTTTTTATTGACGCCAAGCGACTCATAGCGAGGAAATGCAGCCATTCCCCTCATGGACTTTTCAACAATTCTCCACAACCGCTTTTACCCAAGGCGGCTTCTTATTTTGACGATCGATTGGCGAGAGTAGGATGTGTCTAGATAAGTCTTAGAAATGACTTGAGCAAGGTGGATAGAATTGCCTAATTTCAGAACATGAAAAAACTAAAGAAAGAAGACATTAATCAGGAGGTTTTCGACTTATACGATGATTACGCTCACAACAAAATCGATAGAAAAGTATTCGTCGAAAAACTGGGACTGTATGCAGTAGGTGGTATAACCGTTTCATCGCTACTCAGCTTCATCGTACCTGATTACATTAATTCAGTTTTGATCAAGCAGGATGACCCAAGACTAGATTCTACCTCTATTACCTACTCCTCTCTAAAAGGAGGTGGAGATATTCGTGGTCTGCTTTCGAAACCAAAAAAGGAAAAGAAGAAGTTGCCGGGTATTATCGTTGTTCATGAAAACCGAGGTCTCAATCCCTATATTGAAGATGTAGGACGAAGAGCTGCACTGGCAGGGTTTATCACTTTAGCGCCCGATGCGCTTACACCGCTTGGTGGCTATCCGGGCAATGACGATGACGGAAGAGCTTTGCAAAAACAGCGCGACCGCAATGATATGCTCGAAGACTTTATTGCAGCCTATGAGTACCTTAAGGCTCATAATGATTGCAACGGTAAAGTAGGTGTAGTTGGTTTTTGTTTTGGAGGCTGGGCATCTAACATGATGGCGGTTAAAGTTCCTACCCTATCGGCTGCTGTGCCTTATTACGGAGGTCAACCCTCTGACGAAGAAGCGGCCCAGATCAATGCGCCGCTGATGCTTCACTTTGCAGGATTGGACACAAGAGTCAATGAAGGTTGGCCCGATTATGAAAAAGCGCTAAAGGCGAACGACAAAGATTACGAAGCGTTTATGTATCCCGAAGTCAACCACGGATTTCACAACAACACTACCCCCCGATACGACGAAGAAGCTGCCTTGCTATCGTGGAACCGCACCCTCGCTTTTTTCAAAGACAAGCTGGTTTAGGACAATCTATTCCGGGACATAGCGCAAAGCGGAATGGAATGAGAAAGGGGTAAAAACTTTCTTAAAATGATGTTGAGTTATTGAACCGCTGAGGCTATGCGAATAATCACTCCGAGCTTTACTAGCATATGTAGCCATTTCATTTCCAGCCTATCAGTCCATGATCTTTCTTAATTCCAATGTATCAGAATTCAGTCTCACGGTCAGCACTACTTCTACTGGAGCATACCCCTCTTCTTTCTTATAAGACTCCCGAACAAAAGTTCCATCAAACGCATAGTTCCATATTATCTTTTCGCTGAATCGTCTACCCATAAGATCTGATAAAATCCTTAACTCATCAACCTTCTTGAAGTTATCCGAAGCTTGGATGTCATTGATAATCCTTTCTATGTCCTCAGAAGATAAGAGAAAGCGCGTTGTTTGGTGGTAATCTGCTACCCCTACGATGTCATTTTCCAGAATCTCAAAATCATCTGCCAACTCAAATCCCAAAGTGGCCAGATCCTCTTTGGCATCTAATTTCATATATAGTTGAGACTCAAAAAGCAATGAAAATGAGGGTAATAGAACCACCATGTATAATATTGCGGCCACTACGATTCCCGACTTTTTGTATCCCGCTTTATTAAGCAGATAGTATGCAAAAGGTGCCAGAATGAGCAGAATCAAACCAATCAAGCATAAGACAATAATGCCAACTCCCATCTTCTAATAGTTAATAAATAGTCATGAAAGTACGCCATCTCTTCAAGCATTTAAAAAATGATCCTTTGCCCTGATTTCTTCTCTCACTGGTTGAGCCTTTCTTATTCGGCAAGTTAAAATCATTCTTTTTGAAAAATACTTTCCGATAAAAACGGATATAAAAAAGAGCTTATGCAAAAAGCGGGGAGTTAGAAATCTAAATCCCCGCTTCTATTCACTAATAGTAAAGAAGCTAACTTACTGATATTTCGACTACAACTTTATCAGCTTTCCGCTGGCCCTATAAACGTTGCCATTTGGCTGACCTTTTCCAAGTACTTCAATGATGTACGTTCCTGAATCCAGGTAGTCAAGATTCATCTGGATTTGACTCTTTCCTGCAGCACCCTGAATATTTTTATTCATTATCATTTTTCCTTGCAAAGTGAATACTCTTATATCCAATTCTCCGGGTGAACGAAGTGTGTAGCTAACCGTCACCATACTAGTAAAAGGGTTGGGATAAAAAGATAGATCATCCGTAAAGCCTTCCGTGTCGGTGACACTCAATGTACCGGTATTGATCTGTTCCACATGAACGTAGAAAAGCGAATCCGGCCCATACGGTTCAACACCGGACACACGCGAAACTCGAATAAACTCAAGGTCCACTCCTTGATCAGAAAATTGATCCGTGACGGGTAAAACGCCCGGAGCCTCGCTTCTATCCATGTATATCGGTTCGCCCCATGTAGAGCCATAGTCCTCGCTAGCGTAGAGCACGACCGTATCCGTATTCACCGGATAAACCAATAGATCGAGAATACCATCATCGGTGATGTGAATCTTTGCAGATTGAATGGTGTCTACCACACTTAAATCAGCACCTACTTCGAATGATTCTTCGAAATCGGTGTACATGTTTATATGAGGAGTCGGTTCATTGCTGTAATGGATCAGATACATCTCCTCATCAGAGCTGATGGAGATATCCCACGATGCATGATTGATCATATCCATAGTTAATACTGCAGGAGCAGACCAAACACCTTCCGAGTAACTCATGTAAGCCAATTCGGTCATTCCACTTGAATTATACGGACGCGTATAAATCAAGTCGCGTTCGCCGGAGTCTTTTAATAAGACTCTGCTCACTTCGGTAGCATGATCTACAGGCGTATCACTGAAAGTGTGAATTATGGAAGCTTCAGACCATCCTCCAGCGACATCTCGGGTATACTCCAAAAACTCCCCTCCATAGGTGTACCAACCGTAACGCGAAGCGATCAATACCATTTGACCCTCCATATCTTGATACAGTTCATTCACTCGGTAACCATAATTACCTTGGAATCCTGTAGTTAAGGTACTGTTGAATACCTCTTCTTCTACCCAATTACCTTGATCTTTGTAGTAATAGTAGACACTGTACCGAAATTCATCTCCATAACTAACCCCGGTCGGATTTCCAAAATCAAAGTAGGGATTCACCGTTACGGCGATGTATGGATCCCCATTAGCATCTGCATAGATTACAGCTTCTTTAAAATCGCCATCGTAGAGGCTCGATATCTGTTCGGTAGTCCAATTCAAACCATCATCAGAATAGCAGTAATAAAGCTGATAATTTGACAAAAACGCCACGTGTAAGCCTCCGTTTTCATCTTTAAAGAAACTTCGGTTGGTATACACAGAGTACCATGTAAAATAGTCGGTATACCAAGTATCTCCCAGCGTGACAAACGTACTGGTAACGTTTACGGAATCTATTCCTTGCGCTTCTACTTTATGCGTCGAAACGAATAGAAAAACGAAAATTATAAATGCAAGTTTTCTCATGTTTATAGGTTTAGAGTGGTTGTTAAATCTTCACTAAAAAGGTACGAATCACAAGACCTAAAATCAGTGACTTTCGTCACGTCGAGACTGACTAAATCAAGAAAAATTCTACTTATCTTCGGATGAACAGATCACTCCGTTTTACGAGCTTTCAACTGCACGTCAAAAGGTACTGACAGGAGGAATATATTGACATTACTGAATCACCGACCCGACTCTATAAAAGTTCAAATCAGATCTGCTTAATTGGAATAAACGAGGCCTCGGGAAGGTGGGCTGTCTCCTGCGCTTGTTTCGGGATTAATTTGGCCTTTATCTTAAACCAAAACCCCTTCAGACAAAATCTCTTCTACAGGAGTAAACGGAAGGTCAAATGCATTTGAAACACCTGCGTAAACAACTTTCCCATGTACCACATTCAGTCCTTTCTTCAACTCTTCGCTATGGGCGCAAGCCTTCTTCCAGCCCTTGTCGGCCAGTTGAAGCGCATAGGGCAAGGTAGAGTTGGTAAGTGCAATGGTAGATGTACACGGAACTGCGCCCGGCATATTGGCTACGCAGTAGTGCACCACATCATCTACAATGAAAGCGGGGTTTTCGTGTGAGGTCGGCTTACAGGTCTCCACACATCCTCCTTGGTCTACTGCTACATCTACGATTACCGTTCCGGGCCGCATCAGCTTTAGCATATCTCGGGTGATCAACTTGGGGGCTTTTGCTCCGGGGATAAGAATGGCACCGATGATCAAATCGTGGGTTTGAATGAGTTTACGGATGTTGTACTCACTGCTGAATTCCGTGACTACATGATGGGGCATAATGTCATTGATGTAGCGCAGTCGCTGAAGATTTACATCCAGTATAGTGACATGCGCACCAAGCCCTGCAGCCATCTTAGCCGCCTGAACTCCTACTATTCCACCTCCCAAGATCAACACTTTACCAGGTGCTACGCCCGGCACTCCACCAAGCAGTACACCTCTCCCCTTGTCGGGTTTTTGGAGGTATCGCGCCCCTTCTTGAACAGCCATTCTTCCCGCCACTTCAGACATCGGCACCAAAAGTGGCAGCGAACGATCTACTTGCTCCACCGTTTCGTAGGCCAAGCATACGGCTCCACTTTGGATCATGGCATGAGTCAGAGGTTCGCTCGAGGCAAAATGAAAATAGGTAAAGACCAATTGTCCTTCGCGGCATCTGGAATACTCTTCTTGAACAGGCTCCTTCACCTTCATGATCATTTCGGCTGTAGCCCAAACTTCTTCGGCTGTAGCCAAAACAGTAGCACCGATGGCTCGATAATCTTCATCAGGGAAACCGCTTCCGTCACCTGCCATGGTTTCAATAACCACTTCATGGCCCCTTCTGATAAATTCGTGCGCACCCGAAGGTGTCAAAGCCACTCGACTTTCGTTATTCTTTATTTCTCTTGGGACCCCTATTATCATTCTGACCTAATCTAGTTATTTTCTCTTTTATTTAACCTAACACCCCCATTTTCATAGGGGTCATATACAAATAAAGCAATTTTTTATATGAACCACCCCAATTTTTTAGGGGTATTTCTTTTTTTTATCTTTTCACCATGTTCGCATCAATAGATCTTCGAGAAACCTTCCGGAACATTGACATTTGTTCAAATCAGTGTCTGTAGACATGATTTCATTGATCTATCTGTAGGTTAACCTATCAATCCATTTTAGGCAGCGCTTAATCAAAATCGAATGCGAAAAAATCCTATATTGTAATAGGGCTCTGCTAATCTCAAAAAGAGGCAACGGAGAAGCAGACATACCGTGAATAGAAGAAGTGAATCGACATGGAAAAGGAAGGGGATACTCGGTCAGATTTTTTGAAGAATGCCTTTGACTCTATTGGTGCCCCTCTATTTGTCAAAGACCAACAAAGCCGATTGATTTATATCAATGACGCATTTTGTGATCTTTTCGCGCTCTCGCGTGAAGAAATAATCGGTAAGACCCTAGCCGAAGATGTATCACCAAAAGAAATGGAAATCTTCCTCAAAATAGATCAGCAAGTACTGACTACGGGGGTAGAAAACATTAATGAGGAAACACTAACCGTTCGCGGAGGAGAAGTGCTTCACATTTCCACCCGGAAAACACGGCTCACAGATGCGGATGGAAATCGATTTCTGGTAGGACTCATTCATGACATTACCAAGCGATTCAAAGCAGAACAAGAGCTGAAAAAGGCCTATGAACAGTCAGAAGGTTATCAAGAGCGATTTAGGTTACTGACACTCAACATGGATGCGGGCGTGGTTATCCACTCACCGGATACTTCGATTGTCCAAAACAATTTGAGAGCCTCGGAAATACTTGGCTTGAGCGACGACCAGATGAGGGGAAAGACAGCCATCGATCCCGATTGGAAATTTGTATACCCTGATAAGTCACCTCTCCCTTTTGAAGACTACCCTGTAAATCAAATTGTAGCGGGAAAGACTTCAATAAAGGATCTACAAGTAGGGATATACAAGCCTGGTCAAGATGATATTTCATGGCTCACCGTGAATGGATTTGCCGTGCTAAACGGTACAGGAGATCTAACGGAGATAGTAACTGTTTTCGTAGATATAACAGAGCAGAAAAAGCAGGAAGAAGAAAAGCTTGCCAACCAATTGAAGTTGGAAAAAACAAAAAAAGAACTGAACCAAGCGCAGAAGCTGGCACATGTGGGAAATTGGATTTTCAATCCGGGCATGGCCAAACCTGATTGGTCTGAAGAAATGTTTCGCATTTGGGGCTTTGACCCAAAAGAAGCTGCTCCTGATTATGACCCTGATATAATCAGTCGAGTCCACCCCGATGACCAACAACTATTTAATAGTGCATTTAGGAAGGCTGTAAACCCCGGTACTCCTTACGACATAGAATTCAGGATATGTATTCCCGGTAAGGAGGAAAAAATAGTACGCTCCATTTTTGAACCGGCTCAAGACGAAAATGGAGAGAAGATAATATCCGGCACGAATCAAGACATCACCGAGCAGAAAAAGTTTGAAAAGGATCAAGTGAGGCACCAAAGGCTTAAAGCCATTGGTGAGATGTCTTCTTCCATTGCACACGATTTCAACAATGCCTTGCAAGAAATGATGGGCAATCTGGAAGTGATCAATTTGGAAAGCGGCTTATCCAAAAATGCCCTCGAGCGATTGAATACTGTTAAGGCCATCATTAATGACACTGCAGGCAGGGTAAGTGCACTTCAAAAATTTGGTGATCCGAAAAGTGATGAGAACAATTCCAGACACATCAATCTCAACACACTCATCCAAGAAAGCTTAAATCAGTCCCGACCACTTTGGAAAGACGAAATGGAGAAAAAAGGACAACGGATAAAAGTGAAAACAAATTTTCAAGAAATTCCAAAAATCTACTGCCCCGAAGGAGAGTTAAAGACAGTGGTTTTTAACTTGATTAAAAATGGAATAGAGGCTATGCCCGATGGTGGTGAAATAATTATTGAAACCGGCACGAGAAATGATTTGGTCTACACCACGTTTACAGATACGGGCGTGGGTATGGATGCTGAGGCTAAAATGAAATTGTTTGAGCCGTTCTTTACCACCAAAGGTTTCAACCCGGGGAGAGGTTTGGGAATGAGCGGTGCTTACAGTATAGTTAAGAATTGCAATGGTGATATAGAGGTTAGTCACTCTGAGATAGGCAAAGGAACAACTATTGAGATGACCATACCCATAAGCCAACAGGCTGAGCTAAAAGTATTAAAAGAAAAAGTGTCGAAAGAAAAAGTGTCGAAAGAAAAAGTATCGAAAGAAAAAATATCGAAAGCTCATGAATCCTATCGCGCATTATGGGTAGATGATGATTTTATTATCACGAAATCTTCAAGTAAAATGCTGGAGTCGCTCGGTCATACTTGCGCTACGGCAAATAGCGGAAAGAAGGCCTTAAACTACATGGAGCAAAACCCTTGTGACATTGTATTTACCGACATTGGAATGCCAAAAATGAATGGTTGGGAATTGGCAGAAGCCATTCGAGAAAGGTACGGAGACAACATAAAGATCATCGCCGTGACCGGATGGAATATGAGAGAAAAAGTGGAAGAAGAAAGTACCATTGATCACTTTCTACAAAAACCATTTACCCTCAACGACCTCAAAATAATGCTTGGAAAAATTGTGCAGGATTTTGAAGCCACAAAAACCTCCCTGAGGCAAATTTAATTGAGAAGCTCCCTAAAGTTGCAGTTACGATTCTGCAATTTTAATAGAATAGGCTAATTCGAACTCCCTACTTATATTTGAAGAAGACCAAAACCACCGTGACCGTATCACCAATATTTAGAGAGAGTACTCCGGAACATTCTTAGGCTACCATTACCAATTAAAACAGAAGAACCATGAACGAGATCATTTGTCCCAATTGCAAAAAAGCCTTCAAAGTGGATGAGGCGGGCTTTGCCGACATCCTAAAGCAAGTCAGAGACCACCAATTCGAGGAGGAATTGCAAAACCGATTGGATCTGGCTGAACGAGAAAAAGTCAATGCAGTACAACTGGCTGAGGCCAATCTAAAAAATGCCTTGAAAGACGACCTCGCTAAAAAAGACAGTGAGATCAGTGAACTCCGCGCGAAGAATGATCGCGCTATGGCAGATTTATTGGCACAGAAGGAAGCTGAGATTGCCAAGATGCAAGCGGAAATTCAAAATGCCGAAATGAAAGAAAAACTCACCGTTTCGGAGGCCATCAAAGCCATCGAAAAGGAGCGCGACACACTGGCGAGTGACTTGAGACAAAAAGAAACCGAAAAAGAATTGCTCGAAAAATCACTGAAGGAAGAGTTTTCTACCAAGCTCAAAACCAAGGATGATTTCATTAAGATAAAAGACGAGGAGATTGCCTTCTACAAAGACATGAAGCAAAAACTATCTACCAAGATGTTGGGAGAAACGCTGGAACAGCATTGTGAAGCTGAATTCAACAAGCTGCGGGCAACGGGATTTCAGAATGCCTATTTCGAAAAGGACAACGATTCTCGAGGAGGTAGTAAAGGCGACTTCATCTACCGCGAGACCGATGAAGCGGGAAATGAAGTCATCTCCATCATGTTTGAAATGAAGAATGAAGGCGATGAAACGGCCACTAAAAAGAAAAATGAGGATTTCTTTAAGGAATTGGACAAGGACCGCAACGAGAAGAAATGTGAATACGCCGTTCTGGTAACCTTACTAGAAGCTGACAGCGAACTATATAACGCGGGAATAGTCGACGTCTCTCACAAGTATTCCAAAATGTACGTTGTTCGCCCACAGTTTTTTATTCCCATTATTACACTGCTGCGAAATGCGGCTTTGAACTCGATGAAATACAAAGCAGAGCTCAGTCTAATGAGAAACCAAAACGTGGACATCACCAATTTTGAGGAGAAAATAAATAAATTCAGGGAAGGCTTTGCTTACAATTACGACCTCGCCAGCCGCAAATTCAAGACTGCTATTGACGAAATTGACAAGACCATCAGCCACCTTCAAAAAACCAAAGCTGCTCTGTTGTCATCAGAGAACAATCTGCGCTTGGCTAACAACAAAGCCGATGACCTTACCATCAAAAAACTAACGCATGGAAATCCTACGATGAAGGCGAAGTTTGATGAGCTGAGGGAGGATTAGAGCGTATTTCAGAGAAAAAGTCGAGAGAGAAGAAGGGTCTTAGAATTCCTTTAGCCATTGGGCTTATGCCTGATCATCTTCTGTATAAACACATTATTAGGGACAGAGACCTTTTCTCCATTCTCTGTTTTTAAAATCACGAAAAAGAGGCCGATATCACTTACCCGTCCTTCTACATTGAAATCCTTATCGATGATGGCAATGGTATCATCCAGCTTAACGGAATGATTAAAAAAGAGGATGATGCCCGCAGTGATATTTGACAAGATCGACCATTGAGCGAATAGTGCTATCCCGATTACCGTGAGAACCGAGCCGATAAAGATCGCCAATTCGCCCTGATCAACCCCCCAGAGGATAGAAACAATGGTAAATAAAAGGAGGAGCAAGACCAGATTGACAGCCTTCTTCACTATTTTTCCTCTGGTCTTTTGCATTGACCCTGTGGCTACCGTTTTATCGATAAACTTAGCAGCTACAGCGCGCAGTATGACATAGACCACTAAGGTAACTACAGTTCCAATGATTTGTATTTCGGGTAGATCCATTTATATCCAATAATCATTGCAAGGTACGTTTTCCGCCAGTTGCAATACGAAAAGTACTAAGATTTGAAATGGTTACGGAAGGATACAAGCAGTTAAAGCCGCCATTGAAGAATTAAAACAGATGGCTATATTTGGAGGAGGTCGTATTATGAAAAGACTGATCGTTTTTCAAAAACTAAAAACACTTTACCTATGAAACATCTGATTCTATTGTTTTCTTTTTGCCTGACACTTTCAAGCTTTGCACAAGAAGCTCCTTATGACTTCTTCTCAAAGACTGCTGAGGGATCCAATGTAAAGACCATAACTCAATTTCAGCATTCAGAGGAATCCTCAGAAAAAGTAAAGACTTCCGAATTGAAGTTAAACGAAGAGGGACAATTGGTTTCTGTAGAAGATTACCAATACCCTGTAGGGTCTGACAAACCGATCATATTAAGACAAGAAATGAAGTACGATCAAGAAGGAAGAAGGGTAGCTACTTATGTTGAAGTGGTAAACTTGGGAACATTCATTGACTCTATGATCTACAATGACCAAAACGAATTGATCAAAAAACAAATCATTGAAGATGGAGAAGTTCTACAAACTCTGGACTATAGCGAGAAACTTGAGAAAAAAGAATTTGACGAAAACGGCAATCTGGTAAAATTCACCAATAAAAATAGGGACTACACCACTTATACCTACAACTCGGATGACCAACTTACCGAGGAGTTTCATTTCAAAGACGGTAAAGAGTTGATGAAACACAGTTATCGTTACGATGAAAAGGGATTTTTGGCTAGCATGGAGACTCTTCTCTATAATGAAAAAGCGACGAAGGACCTCTTCACTTATTCTTTCGCGTATGAGGAGTTTTAATAGCAGAACGTTGTGGTTCGAGATTCTCAGTTAGTCCGTGATCATAGTCATTACATTTGTGGCTGAGCTAGAGAGTCCATTAGCAAGGCGCAGGCAGTTTTAAAAACCAAGGAATTGACCAATGTCAATGACTGTTTTTAAAACAAGTGTAACGCAGATAATAGGCTATTTAGACTGATCATATTCAGAGTCAGTAAATTTGTCTGTGGCTGAGCTAAAGAGTCCATTAGCAAGGCGCAGGCAGTTTTAGAAACCAAGGAATTGACCAATGTCAATGACTGCTTTTAAAACAAGTGTAACGCAGATAATGGGCTATATAGACAGCCACAGACAATGGAAGAACTCACACTAACAACCCCGGCCCTACTCTTCTCCGCCATCTCCCTGATCATGTTGGCTTACACCAATCGATTTTTGGCCTACGCTGCCGTGATCAGAAACTTGCACGATAAGTACCTGGACAATAAGGACAAGAACCTCATCGAACAGATCAAAAACTTAAAGTTGCGACTCAACCTCACGCGGTACATGCAAATCTTTGGCATTACCAGTCTACTACTTTGCGTGCTTACGATGTTCTTAATCTATATCGACTACCACGTCTTAGCGGTGTGGGTATTTGGAACAGCCTTGCTTTTACTCATCCTTTCCTTGGCACTTTTGATTCGCGAAATCCAAATATCCATTTACGCCTTGAGCCTTCACATAAGCGATATTGAGGAGCACTTGAAGAAAAAGTAACAAAACCATTGGCCAATCGTCGTTTCGGTAATAAGGAAAAGACATGATTACCACCACCAACCCCAGCAAAGCCAAAACTATTTTCATTTTTTGTGCTACCATCATTCTGGGATATGCACTCTTTATAATTCCAGATGTTTTTTTCGGTGTTACCAAAAACAACGGCGGGAAGGCAGGAATTAACCTGCTCTTTATCGGCTTGTTTCAGTTCTTCTCCATTACCGCTCTGCTTTATGGCTCGCTCAAAATCCTGAAGAAGGACTTTGCCTTTATCGGATTGCGTTTTGAGCACCTTAAAGGAGATGTACTGTTGGGCATTCTTTTCGGAGCAATTTGGACATTACTGCAATTCTTAGTTCTCATTCCCAACACAGGCGGATTAAACCGCCTCGACATACAAGGTATGGTTGAGCTCTACGACGGCACTTTTATAGGGACAATTTCTTTTATTGCACTGGGCGTAATAGGAGGAGGAATAACTGAAGAGCTCTTCAATCGAGGCTACTTTATCAATGTGCTTACAGACGTATTCAAAAATCCAAAAATAGGTCTATGGTTTTCCGTTGTATTGTCCATTCTGCTCTTCGCACTCGGTCATATGCCTAGTACAGCTCTTGACTGGTTCGATATCTTAGTACCCACCTTAATGTACACTATTCTATTTATCGGAACGAAACGATTGACTGCTTCCATCGTGGCGCACGGAATCTACAATATGTCGGCAATCATCTGGGTGTACATGCTCTACTACCAATAGAATGAACCAAAAAAGCCGCCCGCATATCGCAGACGGCTTTTTAAGATTTGATTATTCGAAAATTAACACCTTACCGCGCTATCATAAATTTCTCATTTATTATTTCGCGTGGTGTCGACAAACGGTAAATGTAAATTCCATTTGGAAGTGCCGAACCATCGAAAGTGAAACGGTAATCGCTGTTAGCTTGTGCAACTCCATTGAAGAGGGCATCTACCATTCGACCACTCAGATCGAAGACCTCAAGCGTGGTGAGTCCTTCTTCTGCCACAGTGAAAGTAACATTGGACTGACCTTCCGTAGGATTAGGACTGGAAGCCAAAGCTGCACCACCTGGTGTAGAGAACGGTTGCCAAGAACTAAATGGCCCTGCAATAAGTGGAGTTTGCGAACAACCGCAACGAACTCGCCACTCATAGTCAGTTCCCGGTTGCAAAGCACCGAATGGAATATTGAACGTATAGGCATCATCTCCACCTATAATTTTTGCACCCAAAATGGAGCCTCCTGCTTCCCTAACCTGAATCTGACATCCGATTTGACCGGGAACGGGATCCCAAAGGGTGGTGAAAACGTTACTATATTGAATAGTCAAGAGACTCTCTTCATCAACAGCTGGAAACGGATTCTCGCATGGCTCAGGGGCAGAACAACCGAAGTATGATACTGCTTTGGCAAAAGCATCTTGACCGATTATGATACCATTCTTCCTCCCGGGAATGTCATCACATGGTGGGTGAATACCTCCCCAGATTCGCGATAAACCCGATTCATCTGCAGCATCCTGATAAGTGGCCCATTGTAGTTCAATGGTTACACTAGGTCCATCTTCGAATACCAAGAATTCGTCTTGCTCGGCAGTAAATGTTCCTATCCCTCCGGGGAAATAGGCATCTCCCGTCAATGACGTCATAACTTCTGCAGCTGCTCTGGAGAATGTCGAGTGCCCTGAAATATACCCGGCAAAAGGAGGCGTAACAAAGGAAGGTCTTTGGTATGGTTCCCACTCTGATGCATGAATCCAACCTACTCCGGCTTCATCCACATCTACATTGTTTATGGCGCTATGCCCTTTCCAAGCTTTTACTTTTATATCTCCAACAAATTCATCACTGTCACCTGCAAGAGGATCTCCTACTTCTATCACTTCTATATAGTCCGGAATCAACGGAACACCCGCAGGGTGATACGAAGGACCTCCGGGGTTGGTGCTCTGACCCTTGCCTGCCATTGCTCTGATCGCAGAAATCGGTCTCAAGTAATCATGCCACCCTTTTATTCCCCAAGTAGATACAGCAGCATCATGCATTGCTCCACCCATCATGAGGTAAGACTTTACATCCCATTCAAGATCATCAAGTTCCGGACCTTCTCCCATGAATTTCTTTTCTAACTCAGGATGGTCAGATACATAATTGAGCAAAGTGAACCAATGACCCGGAGGTGTTTCGCTATCAGGACCATCTGCCCAGAATTCTGCCAGCACACGCGCATAATCAGCTCTTGGGACCATGTTAGGGGCGTACGGCAATCCTGTAGCAGGATTGATGGCATGACCGGGACTTGTCGTTCCACCATCCATTTGATTGTAGAAACCAGGATAGTCGGCAACTGTGGCCGGCAGCACATCTCTTTTACCAATTGAAGCCGGTGAAATATCCCACATCACCCCATCGGTTGGATCCAGATGTGAACTCCATAGCATCGTGGTCATAAATCCCCAACGGTAATCTTCCGAATCGAGCACTCCCGTAGTGTCCATCAAAGGTGGTGTTCCCGGATCGTGATAAATTTCATAATCAAAGTCATCTCGATTGAAGGTCACTTTATCTGCATCATCCAAGGCAAATGGACTTACTTGGCCCCACTCCGGGCTCAAGAATTCAGGCGTACTTCCCGGTATTTGATTACCACTCTGGTCAATAAAAAGATCCAAGGACAGCGGCTGCCATCTGTTCCAGTCCGCGAGCTGACTATTGCCGGGCACCTTCACAATCATCGGAGGATTTACGGGTTCATACCTCTGATTCACATATCCATTCTGCTCATTGGATCCATCTTGGAGTCCAAAGTTGATAATACATTGAGCTATATAATTACCCATAGCAGCCGGGTCTCCGTTGCTATAATCTTGAGAGGTCATATTGATGTCATAGCCGAGTGTGACCATATGTGCGTCATAGGCCATTTGCAGTAGTGCGCTATTGGTCGAAGCGGCAAATCTATGAGAGAGTAATCTGTAGGCCATATAGCTAAGTGCCTCATCACGTGCCGCAGGAATATCGGTTGGCAAGGGGACAATAGGATCATAAGCACACGAAAATCCATCTACTGTTTTTCCTAGTAAATACGTGCAAGCATCTTGATCATACACAGCCCAGGCATCCCACATTCCTACTGATGTGTGGAAGAGGTTTCTTGCGTGAACGGTAGGTCGAGCAAAATCCTTTCGAATGGACTCAAGCAGGAGCTCATTCCACTGTCTGGCAACAGAACCATCTGTGCTAACGGTAGGAAAATCCACATCAGGCTCACAATTGGGATCAGGATTCGTAGGACAGGCATCACATGCATCCGCTAATCCGTCCAAGTCGAAATCTGCTGAACTCGTCACGAGGGCGCAGTTATCACTCATGAAAACATTGTATCCCGCGCAGCCTCCTGTTATGATGTCTTGAAGGCCGTCACCATTGATATCGGCAAATCCAAGATCATAGCTGTTCACTTCCCATTCCAATACATCCATTGTATGATGATCCACAAAGATGCCACCCTGATTTTCTAAAAGCGCGAGTTTGCGCTCTGAATCACATGGAGGGACATCTACCACAACATCTGATACAGCGATATCTAAATCACCATCTAAATCTAAATCCACAGCGTGTACATTTCCTCCGAAACCGGAGAGCCCGTTCACCACATTCGTAGTCGTGAAATTGAGACTGTTGTCAGCTACAACCGAGTTGACGGTCACCAAATAGTCTGCTCCATCATCTACTACGAAAACATCTAAGAGTCCATCCGCATTGAAGTCAGCAACCTCGAAAGTATATGGTGCTCCCGGTGCTAGATTCTGCCAATTTGCAAATGTACCCGCACCCTCATTGAAGAGTACGAAGAGCCCCACATCTCCCCATGGAAGTATGGGGAATAATGTCGATACTTTCAGAATATCCTCATCGCCATCATTGTCCATATCATGAATCTGAACAGTTGTACCAAAGGCCGAATTTCTGAGATTACCCAATCGGGAATCACTTTGATCCGTGAATACTCCGTTTCCATCATTTATGAGAAGATAGTCTTGAGCGACTCCCTGACCGGAAGTCTGCTTATAGCTGACAAAGTAGATGTCTTGATCGTTATCCCCATCAATGTCTCCTCCGGTTACTCCACAAATCCTGAGAATGTCTGCTCCCGTAAGGGTTGGGAATCTTGTGGAACTTTCGTCAATCAGCCCTAACCATGTTCCGTTTCCATCATCTCCTTGGTTGGCATAGTAGCGGGGTTGTTGACCAAACGTATTTGCTACGATAACATCTTTCCAGCCATCGCCATCAAAGTCACCTATGTACAGGTCTCTCGCGAATGTTTCAGAAGTAATAAATTCAGGTGCATAGAGTGTAGTTCTATCGGTAAGTACCCCATCTTCATTCATCAAGAGCAGATCGGATTTAGCTCCTTCTGAAGTAAGAGAGAATGGCTCTTTACGACAAACAATCACGTCATCAAAGCCGTCATTATCAAGGTCAGCTACAGCAATATCTTTTTCTTCATCATCACTATTGGCTACCGAAGTAAGGGCCAGTCTTGATGGAGTTGCATCACTAAACTCAAGCCATAAATTACCGGGGTATGAAGTGATGAGTGTCACCTCGAGGGGACCAACCCATGCACTAAATCCTCCCAATCCACAATCTGATCTTACATATATATCAAATGACTCGCCTGCTGAACCTGTCAATGCGAAAGAAGCAGCGCTAACCGAATTCGTTGGTACTCCTGAAGGTGTGAATCCCGCACTTCCAATCTCCAGATCCCAGTTCGAAGCCGTTCCATTTTCGGTCCAAGTGATGTCAGCACCAGTACTTGTATAGTTCGAACCTTGCAGCTCGCTCGGCTCTGCACAGATGAAGGCCGGTGTAAATGTCACGGTAAAATCGGAAGCGTTTGGAGTCCATCCATCCCCCCACATAATGTAGTAATCGGTGCCGGCGGTAACTTCGAATTCAACTTCAGATTCGTATGGAGAAGAACCGGTGAAATCATCGTCACAAGCTATTTCCGTCAGGGACCCACAGGTTCCGACCCCAACTGATACTTCCGTATCTACTCCACCTATGCCTACTGATGAAATATTTAAGGTTCCCGGCACAGTAGCCGAATAAACAAACCAGTTCGCATTCTGAGGATTGCTACCCATACACGACTCAAAGTCTTCATAAATTCCATCAATAAAGCCGGTATTGAAAGTCCCTCCTACACTTACATCTATGGCTACATCGCAAAAGCTTACCGGTAAAGGAATGGTGAATCTGAACGGTCCTGCCCAGTCGCTTTCGCCTATTCCTCCGGAAGCAGCGCAATTTGACCGGACAAAAAAGTCATAAACCGTTCCCTGAGTACCCGAAAAAGCATAAGGAATGGTAACGCCCGCGTTAGTCGGAGTTCCTGTAGGTGTAAAGTCAGCCAATCCAATTTCCAAGTCCCAGCTCGTTGCCGAGCCATTTTCGGTCCATGAAAGATCAGCGCCCGTTATGGACAAATTAGAAGCTATCCCATCCGTTGGAATCGGACAGAACTCTGATTCTTGCCAGTAGGATACACCATCCTGAAATCCTGATCCCGTATAAGCATATTCGAAACCAAGCGGCACGAAATCTCCCGTACCCCAGATGCCTTTGGCTACCGCCACAAACTCACTTCCATTTCCTCCGCTGCCCCATTGGGTAAAGTCTAACATGACGGCAGGATTACCCAAATTACCTGTCGGTAGAAAAAGACTCATGTCAGCACCGGCAATCGTAAATCCTGAACCGGTAGTCCAAGCTACGGTAACCTGCTCACCTGTTCCCAGGTTAAAGTCACCATTTACAATGGTCAAGTCGCTAAGGTTGCTTGTGCACGAAAACTCTGAGCAGAGTCTGTAGGCACTAATATCTGCAGGCTCTCCACCAAAATTTTTGATGGTTACCTCTTGAGAATAAGGGTTGACCTCGGTCAATCTGATCACCGCAGGCAGAAGGCCTTCTAAAATGCTAATGCGCGTATTTATAGCTGGTGAGACAACCACGTCTACCTGACCCGAAGGCCACCGAACGATAACGCTGTCTACCTCAGTATCGGTTCCTAATCCAAAGAACAAATCAAGAGAACTCATGGGCTTGAAGTTTTCTCCTGAACGGCTCTCTCGGATTTGCATTCCTAAATCACTGTAGCACTCTACTCTGGCACCTATTCCGTCAAGATTGGAATTCGTACCCGTTAGATCTACCTTCAAGTAATTATTGCTTCCTCCGTCGTTCATCCAGAGAGTACCACCGGTAAATACATCGATATAACCGTCGTTGTTGAGGTCTCCAAGGCCTCCCTTGTCAAAGGGAAGAGAACCACCGGTGAAGGTAAAATCACCATCGTTGTGCCAGTATTCCAAGTCCGCGGCAGAAGAAGCCTCCATTAGCATATCTACATACCCGTCGTTATCGAAATCCGCTCCAATTAATGCCCATGCACCAATATCAGAGAGATCCAGACCACTACCTGAACTTACATCGGTATAATTTCCTGTACCGTCATTCGCTCTCAAGTAATTTTGATTGGTATGGTTCACCGTGTAGGTATCCATATCCCCGTCATTGTCAAAATCTTCGAATATGGTCACCCATGATTGCTCATTGTCAAAGAGGCCGTAGTCTGCTATGACATTTCCAGAGTAGTTGTTGTTCCCGTCATTCACATACAAAGCATTCTCTCTTTCCACGTCTCCGGGAGAAGAGCCCAGTCTGCATTTTGCAATGTACAGATCTATGTCTCCGTCATTATCAAAGTCCGTCCATACACTGGCGTAGTTTCCGGCAAGTGGAACCGTAGCAATCAAACTCTGGTCTTCCGTCATGAAGCCTGTACCATCATTGCGGTAAGGATGACTCAGATCAACATCGTGACAAGCAAAGGCATCCAGATCACCATCATTGTCGATATCTACGATGTTGGTTCGCTGACTGAAAATGTAATCATCAATGAACTGCTCAGTAAATGCTGTGCCCGTGGAATTGGAAAGATAAAAGGACACTCTCGAGCCTCCCCCGAACATAAGGTCCAAATAACCATCTGAATTAAGGTCTCCCGCCGCGATGCTCCATGAAGGACTGTTTTGGGCGTTCACGTCGTAAATCACTTGGTCAAACGTGCCGTCAGCCTGTTGGTAGTCTATAGAAATATCATTACCTGATAAGGTGACTACATCGTCAAGGCCATCACCATCCATATCGGCTACACACGGAGAACCGCCTCCCGTGTTATTCAATAGGCTGGTCATATTTGTGAAAGACTGTCCGATGAGACAGTTCGAGAGTAGGATCGTGCAGAGCACGAGAAATCTGGTTTTCATATGATTGGGTTAGTGTTCCTGCGCGAAGCACGGAAAGTAGTAAGCAAGTTGGAAAAGTAGGTAATTAATTGAATAGAATCAATTTAACTTAAGCAGTAAATTGATTTCCAGGGGATCATGTTTTAAACAAAAAACAAATCGTCTCACATCATTGAGCGGAAGCTTGTCTGGAAGCATGCGTCTCGTTCAACTAAAAAAAGCCGTCGCGCAGGGCGCGACGGCTTCTCGTCAATTGGTTATTCAAAACTTGACAGCTTATCGCGCTATCATGAATTTCTCATTTATGATTTCTCTTTCTGTTGTTAAGCGATAAATGTAGACGCCATTAGGAAGTGAAGAGCCATCAAACATGAAACGGTAATCGTTATTTGGCATGGCAATCCCATTGAAGAGACCATCGATCAGGCGTCCGCTCAAATCAAAGACCTCTAGAGTGGTGGTTCCTTCTTCTACCACGGTGAAAGTAACGTTTGATGGACCCGCTGTTGGGTTGGGACTAGAAGCAATAGCTGCTCCAGCTGGAGTCGTAAAAACCTGCCAAGTGCTAAATGGACCAGCAATGAGTGGATCAACAGAACAACCGCAACGAACCCTCCACGCGTAGGTGGTACCATACTCCAAGAGAGAACCTGGTATAACTGCACTGCTCACACTGTTTTCAAAAAAAGTAATTATTTTGATCTGCTCTCCGTTAATATTTAACAACTGTCCTTGGCAAGCAATTTGACCTGGTACAGGATCCCATTCGACCAAGTAAGAATTGCCTTGAAAGGTAGTGCTCAAGCTAGACTCGTAAACTGCAGGGAAGAGGGAGTCACATTGACCAGTGATATTTAGGTAGAGCTTAGCAGTGCGGTAACCGTTATATACAAATCCCGTAATCAGCACATCCTCATCACCGTCTTCATCCACATCGGAAAAGGCGATGGAGCCGCTATATACGCCTGAAAAAGGCGTGTCTTCCACCAAAGTGAAATTGCCTCCACCATCATTGGCGTAGAGATTGGAAATAACGGAGGGATTGGAAATAATACCTGCTGTACTGTTCCCTGTAATGAGCACATCTTCATCTCCGTCTCCGTCTACATCGGAGAAGGCAATAGAACTCCAAAATACTCCGATAAAAGGCGTGTCTTCCAATAAGGTGAAATTGCCTCCACCATCATTGGCGTAGAGATTTGAAGTAGGTTGAGCCAATGTATTCACCCCCGTAATCAACACATCTTCATCACCGTCTCCATCCACATCAGAAAAAGCAATGGAGCTCTCCACAACATCTTCGAATGGCGTATCTTCCACTAAGGTGAAATTTCCCCCATCATTGGTGTAGAGATTTGAAATACGGTCTAATGACGAATTTTGCCCCGTAATCAGAACATCTTCATCGCCATCTCCATCTACATCGGAGAAGGCAATGGAACTATTCCGAACTTCATCAAAAGGAGTGTCTTCCACTAAGGTGAAAGTGCCGCCATCATTGGTGTAGAGATTAGCACTCGGGTCTAAAAACGCATTTTGCCCCGTAATCAGCACATCTTCATCCCCATCTCCATCCACATCCGAGAAGGCAGTGGAACTGTAGCGTACACCTTCGAAAGGCGTATCTTCTACCAAAGTAAAGTTGCCCCCGTCATTGGCGTAGAGATTGGAATAAATGAAAAATGGGTTACCACTATTCCGCCCTGTAATCAGCACATCCTCATCCCCGTCACCATCCACATCCGAGAAGGCAATAGAGCCAACATTTACTCCTGTAAAAGGGGTATCTTCAACCAAGGTGAAATTGCCTCCATCATTGGTGTAGAGATTAGAAATAGGGGTGCCGGACGAATTTAGCCCTGTAATCAGGACATCTTCATCCCCATCTCCGTCCACATCGGAGAAAGCAATGGAGCTAGCACCCACTCCTTCATAATTAGCGTCTAGTACTTCTATAAATGAAATTTGGCTGTTGGCATTGAGCCCGAGGCCTACTATCAAGATTCCGCTTAACAGAAAGCGGCGGATTGCAATTGTTTTTAAGGGTTTCATACGGTTGTTTTTAATTGAGTGAGTAGATCGTTTGCGGCAGTCAGCCATAGGGGTGCCATCACCAAAAAAGAACCAGGTTGGAACTACACCTCTAAGCCGGAAAGCCAGCACTCTGAAGTTAACCATTCTAAGAACAAGAATGGCCATTTTAAAGACATATTTTGAGGGTTGTTCTTTGGCCCATTCACCTGATAAGGATGAGCTGCCGGCAGATGGGCTCGTGACAAATAAGTAGCATCACTATCGAAGTCGTCGCAATAGCAAAAAAAGCCGTCTACAAAATGCAGATGGCTTCTTATCAATTCTTATTCAAAACCCGATAGTTTATCGCGCAATCATAAACTTCTCATTGATAATCTCGCTTTCCGTCGTTAGGCGATAAATGTACACTCCATTAGGAAGTGAAGAGCCATCAAACATGAAACGGTAATCGCTATTTGGCATGGCAATCCCATTGAAGAGACCATCGATCAGGCGTCCGCTCAAATCAAAGACCTCAAGGGTGGTGTAGCTTTCCTCTGCCAGAGTGAACGTCACATTCGACTGTCCCGATGTAGGGTTGGGGTTGGAAGCCAAAGCTGCACTGCTCGGAGTGGAGAATGGCTGCCAAGAACTAAAGGATCCGGCTACCAATGGGGATTGCGAACAACCACATCTTACCCTCCACTCGTAGTCCGTGCCGGGTTGAAGAACATTCAAAGGAATGTTGAAGCCATCAGCGCTCGCACCACCAACGATCTGAGCTCCAAGGATAGACCCTCCCGCAAATCTAACCTGGACCTGACATCCGATTTGACCAGAAACGGGTGCCCATCCCGTAGCAAAGGCATTGCCAAGTTGGGTTGTAGAAAGACTGGCTTCACTTACGGCAGGAAAGGGGTTTTCGCAACCACCTGAACAAGTCAAGCTGACTACAAATGGCGACTCAGCAAAATAGCTGATCACCCTCACGTAGTAAAAACCTGCCGCAGCGGCATCAAGCGTGATGGACTCTCCTGTAAAAGTTGGGCCGAAGTTTTCGTCCGCACAAGCTACTTCTGTCAAATTTCCACAAGTACCCGAATAGATAAAGAGCACCGCGTCCATCAGCGAGGCGGAAGTCGCCGAATTGGTATCGATGGTTATCGTGTAATCTGTGGCTCCATCAGCTTGGAAGAAATACCAAACATCGTTGGGTGAGGCAGAATTGAATGTAGCGCACTCGGCGCTTAGTCCTGCAGTCTGCGTAGCACTAACCGTGGTGCCTTCAATCTCTGAACCACATTCCAGAAAGTAGTCTGCCGACTCAGCTGAGATGGGCAAACAGTTATCGTTTGCAGGCGTTTCGCCAAAGTACTCAAAAGGTATTTGAACACCTTGGATAAGATTTTCTCCGCCGACGTCTTCGACGGCGGTATAGCTCACCTGTCCTACGGAGAAACTAGCCGAGCCTTGGCCCGTAGCCTCTCCGCCGGCGGTGTTGATCGATTGCTGGGCAAAAGAGCCGAGCGATGCGATCAGAGCCGATAATAGAAAGATTAGGTTTTTCATAATCTGTGAGATTTATCTGTGAGAAAAATTGTTGATTTCACCATATCCATATCGCCGTGCGTAATCATTCGGTGGCTGAGGCCAAGATGGAATCGATAATAGCAAACAATCATTCTTCAGGTGCTACTATTTTCTCCTGAGCTACATATGGAGCATTAGAATTACGAAGGCATTCCATGAAATAGTCTGCCTGAAAATGTTTTGCTATAAGTGGATCATTCACGTCCATACCTCGGTCAATACATATCGCTCTCGCTTGGTCCAATATTTCTAATAAGAAGTCCTGATTATTTAAAACAACTTTCTCTATTTCAAGGAAATCAATTTTCTGAGAAGACTCCTTAACCATCTTTCGCGGAGCGGTACTCACACTCCAGTCCGTTCTAACGTTATTGGGTTCTCCCACAATTGAAGTTGACATCTCAAAACTCGGGTCTTGTTGTGAGATATACCTTTCGATCTTGGAAACTGACGCTTTCAACGCTGCTATTTCTTCTTGCTGTGCTTTCAAGCTTGCCACCAGGTCATTGGTACTTAAACCTACGGCAGTATTAATCAGGCTAACTCCTGTCTCCCTTATACTTGATGACCATGCTACTCCAACCACATTATCATAATCATCCAAGGTCATTTGATCCCTTGATTTTGCTATAGCCATACCATCATTCAATCCAGTCGCCAAAATAAAATCTCCCTCTAGTACTTTCCCTATTACCTTTACAGGAACTTGCCCCATAAATGCAATTTTCTCGAACAAATGCTCCTTGCCTTCTTCGGGCATGTTACCCAAAACCAGAGGAGCCATCGACACAACCATCACTTCACGCGCATCCGCAGTATTTAGGGATACTTTCCCTCCTGCTACACCAACAACAGTTCCCGGTGCCAAATCTTGAACCCCCGATTCACGCTCCAACCATTCTGCATAATCAGCTGATCCAGACTGAAAGACTACTCCAGCACTCGTTTGCATATAATTCGTCCATTCAGCCCACTCAGCAACAGCAGTAGCTCCTGCTGCAGCCATGACTGCGACTTCTCCTAAATCAAGTTGAGGACCACACGCAATTCCTTCAGCAACAGCCCAAGCCGTATTGAGCGTATTCATTGATACGTACCACTCAAATCGAAAACTGCTCGTTACATCATCTAAGGTCTGGGCTCCAATGCTGCCGCGAGTTCCGCCATTGTCTCTGAAATACATATAGTTGCTTTCTCCTTCTTCAGCCTCGGTTTCATCAAGTCTGATGGCGATTCCTTGTGCTGCACCCGTTACATACAAAGGATATGACAGAGCGCTGTTTTGTGCTCCACCACTTGCAGGACCGGTAATCCTTACATTTCCTGTACCGACATCGAAACGAGCATCTCCATCAACATGTAACTTTGTCAGGGGGTCAGAAGTGCCTACACCTAAACTTCCATTGCCACTTATGCGTAGCGTTTCATCAAAGTCAGTTCCGTCCCAAGTTCCAAATTGCAAAGCACTTCCCGGCTGATATGCTATATCTTCTGATCCACCTTCCATGAAA
This sequence comes from Cryomorphaceae bacterium 1068, assembly GCA_027214385.1. Classification (NCBI taxonomy): domain Bacteria; kingdom Pseudomonadati; phylum Bacteroidota; class Flavobacteriia; order Flavobacteriales; family Cryomorphaceae; species Cryomorphaceae bacterium 1068. The sequence continues at coordinate 104,613 of JAPVXR010000006.1, forward strand.
ATGGTAGGAAGTACACCGGCTGGTGCTTTCAAATGAAGCAATCCTTCAGGGGCTTCTTCTCCAATACCTATTCGGCCGTTATCAGCCATAGTTATTCGAGTCACTCCGTCGTCTGTTCTAAACTTGATGCCTTCTCCATCAAAAGCCCTAATAGTATTCCGAACTCTAAGCGCCCCATCCACATTCAATTTGGCTAATGAACTTGTTGGTCCACCGATCCCTACTCTTCGATTAAAAATAGTAATGTCAGGATCTTCAGAAGTTACATCCGAAATAGTCAAGCTTCCGTTGCTTTCAAGTGATAATTTATATTCAGTATTCTCGTGTTTTATATCAATCGAAGCCGGATAAGGCTTCGGTGATCCCGGACCGCTGCCAAACGGCGTCAAACCAGTAGTCTCAACCTTTAGCGAAACTTCTTCATCATCAGCTTTAACGTGCAAGGCTGAATTCGGTGAATCGGTGCCTATTCCCACCCATTTATCGGTAGAAAGGGTATCGGCAGAAATAGTCCAACTTCCATCTCCACCAGCATTGGCCGCATACAGCGCATATGGAACCGACAGCAACTCCGTGGTTCCGGATAAGGTATAATTTGTACCACCGGAAGGGTCGGTTTCACTTGTTATGTAGTAAGGACCGTTGCCCCAATCAACTCCATCTAAAGTTCCGTTGATCGGAATTCCTCCGCCGATTTCCAAAGAAGCCAATCCGTTAGTATTGGTTGTAGGTGCGTGGGTTTCTACAAATACGGCCGTTCCCGCGGGAGAGCCTTGTAAAATCGATATTTGAATTCCTACTGCTGTTTCGGTTACGAGTTCATTTGATGCATCTCGAATAACGGATTGATAGCTCATCTTCTGGGGAGCTTGGGCTAAAGAGATTTGTACAATGGCAAGGCCAAGTATAAGTCCGAATAACTTTTTCATGGGTTTTAAAAATTTGGTTAGAGTTTGTTTTCGTTATAGAGCACTTCCTTTTGAGTGATCTATGCCACCAAAACTATTCTACCCTCTAACATTTGACTTGGACTCTACTTGCAAATCCTAGGACTCAGCTTGCAATGCTTCTGAACACTCTAAAAAACAACTATTTATACTGACTCGGAGCAACATCAAATTTTTCCTTGAAGGCTCGTGTGAAGTAGCTGGGGTCGCTAAATCCTACCGTGTAGGCCAACTCAGAAATGATGAGTTCCCCCTTGCGAATAAGCTTGGATGCTTCTGTAAGGCGAAGGTCGCGCACCACCAAAGTCGGACTCATTCCCGTAAGGGCCTTTAGCTTTCGGTAGAGCTGCATCTTGCTCAACTTCATAGCTTTTTCGAGGTCTTCTACCTTGAATTCTGAATTGTCTAAATTCTCCAAAACGGCTTGCTTCACCTCAAACAAAAATCTGTTTTCCAGCTCATCCCCTTTTTCATCGGACTCTTCCAGACCCTTGAATTTGCTAATCAGCAAATTCCTCAACTCAATCAGTTTTCGCAGTCTGATCTGCAATTCCCCTTTGTCGAAAGGCTTGTGCAGATAAGCGTCGGCACCTTTCTCGAGACCGATATTGCGATCTTCTTGGGTCGATTTAGCCGTAAGTAAAATGATGGGAATATGGCTGGTGCGGATGTCGTTCTTGAGTGTCTCGGTTACTTCGTAGCCATTCTTCATCGGCATCATCACATCGCTGATGATGATATCGGGAATATTCGAAACGGCCACTTCGATTCCTATCGCTCCATTCTCGGCATGTACAATACTATAACTGTCGTCAAGGAGCAATTCTATAAATCTGACAATCTCATAATTGTCTTCGATCAGCAGCAGAAGTGGCTTCTCGGCAGTTTCCTTTTCCTTCGAGTTATTGGGGATCTCCCTGTCAGCGGGTTCGGGAATGGTTTGTAGAAATGGCTCGTAATCGCCCTGTGCATGCTCGGTGTGAATGGGAAGAGAGAAACTAAAAGTGCTGCCTACACCTTCTTCTGATTCTACTCCCATTTGCCCATCGAGCAGCTTTACCAGCTCGTAGCAAAGCGAAAGCCCGATGCCCGTTCCTTCAGCGGCTCTGGTCGATGAATCATCGGCCTGATAGAAGCGGTTGAAAATATGAGGAAGCTTACCCTTAGCGATACCGATCCCTGTGTCGCGGATCGTCACATAGAGTTTTTGGTCATCTGTCTGGCGAAGCGAAATATCAATCCGATCTCCCGCATTGGTGAATTTTAAGGCATTGGAAAGTAAGTTGTAAATAATGTGACGGATTTTGGCCTCATCGTAATCCATATTGATCTCCTCGGGATCTGAATGGAACACCAGCTTTTTCTCTTGTTGAATGGCAGTGCCACTGAGCGATTCGGTTAAGTACCTGATATACTCGACCAGGTTTCCGTACTTGTAACGTATCTCCAACTTATTGGCCTCAAGCTTCGACAAGTCGAGGATTTGATTGACCATCTGCAAGAGGTTGTCCGCATTCTTTCGGATGGTTTGGGTATACTCAGGCTGATCTTCAATCATGCTAGCCATGCCTGAAATCACGGTGATGGGCGTGCGAAACTCATGGGTAATGTTGGTGAAGAGTCTGGACTTAAACGTATCGAGTTCCAGCAGTCGTTGTGCTTCGCGTCTTTCGTTTGCGCTCTTTAGCTGAAAAAGATAGATGAAAACGACTATCGCAATTAGAAGAATGACGTAGAGCGAATAAGCCCACCACGTTTGCCACCAGGGTGCCAGAACAAACAGCCGAAGCTCCCTGACCTTATCACTCCATTTGCCCGATCGATTGGTCGATCTTATTTTAAGGGTATAATCTCCGTATGGAAGACTCGTAAAAGTGATGGTACGTTCGTTACCTATCGTATTCCAAGATTCATCGAAGTTGGCAAGTTGGTATTGGTAGTTTGTTCTTTCGGGAAAACTCATGTCCATTCCTGAAACGGAAAAGGAGACCATCTTCACATCGGGACCGAGGGTGATCTCTTGAGCTGATTCAATGGGTTCGGTGAGAAAGTCAGAATCGGGATCGAAACGAACCGGTTCGTTGTTGATTTTTACTGCCGTGATAGCTGTGGCCGGATGGTACTCCGACTCAAAAAGTCTATCGGGATAGAATCGATTGATTCCATAAATGCCGCCAAATAGCAGCTCGCCGTCGGGAGCTTGGTAAAATGATCGAGTATTGAACTCATTGTCTTGCAAGCCATCACTCGTGGTGAAAGTTTGGAAGGTTTCATCGTCAAGATCAAAAGAGCAGAGCCCCTTGTTGGTGCTTATCCATAGTTCATTATCTCCATTTGTAAGGATGCCGTATACCGTTTCGTCGGGAAGACCATCCTCTGTGGTATAATGAAAAAACTCTCCCGTTTTCGTGTCAAACCTATCGAGGCCATCTCCGAATGTCCCGACCCAGATCACACTTCCTTCAGAAGGATCAGGTGTTAAGCACTTGATGCTACTTGATGACAGGGAATTGCTATCGTCGGGATCGTGGTAGAAATACTCAAAGCTTCCCGTGGCATCGTCATAGCGAATCAATCCATTGATGGTTCCAATCCAAAAGGTGTTTGTGTCAGTTTGGATGACTCGGTTGGTTACTCGATTATCATCGTAGGTTTTGAAATCGACCTCGAAAGGTTTGCCCTCAAAAATCCCCGTTTCGGGATGGAACTTGCCAAACTCGCCCGCGGTGACAATCCATATTTGTCCGGAGGAATCGGCAATAAGATCGTAAACTCCCAACAGAAAATCGTTGTCGCCGTTTCGGCTCTTTTGGTCGATCTTATAAAACTCATGCTTCACCAGGTTGAGGCCATCTTTCCGAATTCGATGGAGTCCGTCGTAGTTCCCCAACCACATACCGCCTTCGCCATCACCTTTGATAAACTTCGCCGAGAAATTGAAGTTTTTGGGATCATTCCTTTTAAAATTATAGCCCGCAAGAGAAAAACTAAGTTGCTGCGAAGCATTCATACCATTGGGTATCAATTCAATATCGGTCAAGTCACTAAACCAGACATTCCCTTCTTCATCTTTGTATATCGGGTAGACGGTTCTTGTAGGTATTCTCTGGGATACAGGCGGACTATTAAATATTTGCTCGTGAGGAATAGCTTTATAAAGCCCGTTTCCGTTGGTGCCTAGCCACATCACGCCGTTTTCGGCTTGGGTTACCCGCATTACCCCAGCGGTGATAATATCAAATATGGACTTATTGCCATCCAGTACCGTGCACTTATTTAAGTCAATAGCCATATGAGCTCCGGCTGCCGAAGTGTGCATCCATAGCACATTTGACTTATCAACAAACCCCTTGTATCTAGTCTTGGCGTTATCGAATTGATCACCGTTTTTTAAGGTGCGGATGTCCATCGAGGTTACCTTATCTCCTGCTACAATGGTAAGGAACCACTCATCGTATATAAAAACACGGCCACCATCGTCCATAAACATTCCCTGAGCCAGACGGTCGCCGCTGAACAGTTCGGGGCGTAGGGCATCTGCCAACGAAAGAGTCTCTTTTTGTTTAAAAAGATCCCATTCTACAAATTGCACTAGCGGACTGCCTGATTCAAAACTCACCAAGGCCATGAAAATACCCGCATTCACCCATAATCGATCCTGAGCGTCCACAGCAATGGAGCGAACGATATCGTCTTTCTTGTTATTGTTTGGAAGCAGATCGCGGTATGACTTAACGTCAAAAGCAGAGCCTTCGCCGTAAGTGATGCGGTGGATCGTTCGCTTTCCATCCACCACCCATACCTCGTTGCCATTTCCATGAACCAAGTTCCGCACCGATGCTTCATACCCGAGCGGGACAGGAATAAAATGATTGGATTGAATATCGTAAACCTGCAACCCCTTAGCATGACCTACCCAAAGCGCTCCCCTTTTGTCTATGATCAACTTATGCGTGCTGTCATCTCCGAGGCTTAACGAATCCTTGGGATCGTTTTTGAACACCCTGTAGCCGTATCCGTCAAAGCGATTTAATCCACTTGGCGTAGCCACCCAGATGAAACCCGTAGAATCTTCTGCAATATCGCTGATAAAGTTTTGCGATAAGCCGAGTTCGGTAGGAACAGATTCAAACTTCAGGTTTTGGCCGTAAACGCAAAAGATGCACGAAAGAAAATAAAGGCATAGAAGAAGCGACCTTGACGCCTGCCATTTGGCCATGATTTTGCTCAAATCGCAATGAGGAACTCCCATACTTTTCTATGCAGCGAGGTTGTCGACTGTTTGGTTTTGTGATAGCCGTACGGTAAGTATATTGAATAAATCTCAGAGAGTAAAGGGAATAGATAGATTGGGTAGTGGGTATTGGTTATTCAGAGTGTGGTTTTACGACAATGGGTCAGAGCAACGACAATGGGATACCGGCTCTTTCCGGTACACCAACTTTTCTCATTAATAATGCCCACCTTTAGAAGAAATATTTCAATCTAAAACTATAACAATGAAGAAAATATTAATTACCGGCTGCAGTTCCGGTTTCGGACTCAATGCGGCCAAATACCTGTCTCAGCAAGGTCACCATGTGTATGCGTCGATGCGAAATGCCTCGGGAAAAAACGCCGACAAAGCAGCGGAGCTGAACGACTTTGCCAAATCCAATGATTTGCACATTGATGTGGTCGAGCTGGACGTGACTTCCGACGAGAGCGTAAAGACGGCAGCGTCAAAATTGCCTGCCATCGATGTCTTGATAAACAATGCGGGCAGTGGATACGGCGGAGCCGTGGAGGCTTATACCGCAGACGAATGTTTGTCGCAGTTGGACTTAAACATCGTGGGACCTTTGCGGGTAGCCAAAGCCGTCTTGCCCGGTATGCGAAAGCAGAAATCGGGATTAATCATTCAAGTGAGTTCAACGGCAGGCAGAGCCGCCTTCCCTGGCTTTGGTATTTATCACGCCAGCAAGTGGGGTCTCGAAGGCATGAGCGAAGCCATGCGCTACGAATTAGCGCCCCTGGGCATTGATGTGGTATTGGTTGAGCCCGGTCCCTTTGCTACCAACTTCTTTGGAAATATGGTGAATCCGAAAGATCCTGAAATAGCCGCCGACTACAGCCACGTTGGTGAATTCTTCGAAGGATTTGAAAACCAAGTAAAAGGTCTCTTTGAAGACGAAAATGCACCGACCGATCCCATGGTGGTGGTGCATATTTTTGATAAACTGATCAATACTCCTCCGGGCCAGCGCCCGTTGCGCACCATCGCCGGGCTGGACTTTGGCTTCCAAGCCCTCAACGATGCTACCGAGCCCATCCGCAAGGCAGGCCTCGAAGGAATGGGAATCGGCGAATGGGACGGACCAAAACCAAAAGAACCGGCAATGAACTAGTGAATCGCTTGGTCATGATATTACAAAAGCCCGCAATTGCGGGCTTTATTTTTTAAATCGGTCTTCGCTCTACTCGCTCGCTTTATGTCTGATTGTGCTCGCGCTACAGATCATCAAAACTTCCATTTCAACCACCTTATTCTTACTATGAAGAAAATGCTAAAAGCCGGCAGCAGCGGCTGGCCGCCGACAGCTCACATTTTTCCCCTCAAAAAACAACAAAACCTCACCACTCGAGCCCCATTATTTCGTACCTTACAGTGGCGACCTAACAAGCCAAATAACTCTACTCAAAAGTGGGTCAACTCAACTTTTTAAACCACAACTCATGAATATCAAAGTCAAAGATCTGATGGTAGAATCCGTCGTAACCACCATGCCGCACAAATCAATCGGACATGTGCAATCCATCATGACGAAAAACAAGATCAAATCCGTTCCCGTCGTGAACGGCGACATGGAAATCAAAGGAATCGTCACCTCAACCGACCTTTTGGACGACCACTCTGAAGCCTCTCCCGTCAGCACGGTTATGAGCACCCGGGTCTACACCATCCCTTCTTATTCTGACGTTACGATTGCCGCGCGAATGATGCGCAATCACGGGATCAATCACCTCGTGGTTTCCGACGAGCACAAAATCGTTGGCGTATTGAGCGCACACGATCTCCTCAAACTGGTAGAAGATCACCGCTTTGTGATGAAGAATCCGCCTACGCCTTCGAAGAAGGCGAATAAGCGGGATTGATTTGAAAACAAATTTCGATCTCAACTGATCTGTCAAAAAGAAACGGATCCCTGTCCTCCGCCTCAGGCGGAAGGGGGTGGATTCTGTGAGGAATGAGCAGAAGACGGGGGTGGGCTTCCGCGAAAAAGTTCAAACTCCTGGCTTCCTCTTCTTCGTAGAAAAGAAATGACCATATGGGATGTAATCTGTAATGAATCGGGAAGTGTATTTTTCTTTGAATCGACTATCGTTCAGCATCCTTTTTGATGGTGCGGATGACCTACCTCAAGCTCATCGCGTTGGGATTTCTCCCAAACGTGTAGCCCAAAGTCCATTCAAAGATATCAGCCGCTCCTCCATGAGCCTTAATGGTTCCCCCGAAAAAGATATTGTTGTCAAAACGGTAGCGCATTCCCGCTCGGAGGTAATACGGAGCTTTATCGCCATTCGCTTCGTTGCGGTGCAAATAGACGCCCACCGCAAGGGGAACATAGAGATTCTTGTTCAGCATCCACTCCCATGATCCGTTTACGGCAAAGGCGGTAGACTTCGATAAAGCCGAGGCATCGGAAGAATCTCGGGCTTCATACCCATCGGCATAATAAATGTCGATACCTGCACCCAAGCGGTATTTATAATGAACCTCATACAAGTAATTGATCCCGACTCCTCCTTTGAAATAGTTTCTTCCGCCGATATCGTAGTTCTTCGAACCCATAATAAAGCCAACGTTCAAAATGCCGAATTTCTGATGTTGAGGAATCTCCAGTTTCCTATTGTAAACCTCTTCATCCTTATCGCCTAGTTTGTATTGTAAACCAACGGTAACAGGCGTTAGATTAATTCCTGCATTGGGTAAACTAAAAGCCCCGTTCGAAAAATGCTTGAAACCAACACCTCCTTCGAGCAAAAACCGCTTGCTTAAATGAAACTGCGCCGTGAATTCCGCATGGAAGTAAAAATTGCGGTAAGAACCAATGAAAATATTGGTTGGGTTATCCACCTCATCAAAGGGACTGAAATTGTACGAAAATCCGAAGGCTCCGCCATAGGTGAAGTTCCATCTGCTATTTTCTCGAAATGAGTAAGGCATCTTGAAAAAATAATAGAGAGCATTTGGGTTTCCTACATCCTCATTATGAAAAGTAGAAGCATACCAACCCAGACCCATAATCGGTCTTCTGTATAAATTGCTGTATACGGAATAAGCATTTGTATTCTGAAATCCCAATCTTACATCTACCGCATTGTAGTAACTGCTGTTCACAATCTCATCCCCAAAATCAGTTCCGTTGCTGAGCATTGCTCCGTTTTCGAGCCGCAATTCCAAATACTTGATGTACTTCTTGGACGGAACAGGAATATCGAGGCTTTCCTGAGCAAAGCTTGGTGAAGAGATGCAACAACAAATGATCAAAACCAAAATCCAACGAGAACGCATGGCCACACTTTTTTGGGCGTCTAAACTAACGAATCATCAAATAAGTATTTTCATAAAATCCGAGATTCTATTTGCTGATTTCTCCCTGTTCTATGCAGCGGAGGGTATCCAACCAACTCAATTTTGGTGTAGAGTAGACTGTACAAACAGTGAATAATAAATGAACGCGATCCCTGTCCTCCGCCTTAGGCGGAAGGGGGTGCCGACGAAGGAGGCGGGGGTGGAATTTCGTGCAACGCTTCCACCTCCGCCTTTTTCTCATCTCTGCGAAATCCTTCTATTCTCCTTTGATCACTTTTACGGTGTGAGTCTCACTTCCTTTCTCCAAGTGCAATATGTACAATCCCGTACTTAACTGATCGGTATGAAATCCTCCCAAACCTTCATCGTAAGTCACGTCGACCACTTTACCGTACAAATCCGTCAAGTAATAACGATCGAATTCGGCTGCGTCAAAAATCAATTGATCCTTAAACGGATTGGGGTACACGGTCACCGCATCCCTTTCTGCAGCATCGTTTACACCCGTCGGTCCACCATAGTAGATTTTCAAATAAGGTCTGAAGGTTTCCTCAGCTTCATCAGAACTGTATACGCTGAAGGTCACAGCGGCATTGTTGCAGCCCACCGTGGGCGAATAGGTCACAAAACCAAAGTTGTTTCCCTCGGGCGACTTCCAGTAGTTGTACGCATCGGTAATGTTGTATTCCCTGTTTCCAAAGTCATTTGGAAAAGTGATATTAATCGGTCCGTAAAACGGTGTCGGATCTTCCGATGGCAAGTTGGATTGAATCAAGGCCATCTCATCCCAAGGCTCGGTGAGATGATAGAAGTAAAAGTCGGCGTCGCAGTTGGCGTAGCAATACGTGGTATGTGGTAAATGCGTAACTCCGAAAAACACAGAATCCACCTCATCAGGTAAACTGAAAACATCAAAGCGGAAGTACGACTTGTAGTCCGATGTATTGCAATTGCTTCTTGGCGAAGACGCTGAGGCGTAAGAATCTCCGTAATTGTCTCCCGGTGCAAATCGGTTTACCCATGTGTCCTTACCGGCATCGGGTGTACCATTGTCCGTTCCATCATTCAAGCCGGGACCCGGTTGTATAATTAATACATTTTGCTGGCCGTTTGATAGTTGGAATGCAAAGAATAAGGCGAGTAATAATGTGAGCTTCTTCATGGTTTTTTTCTTAAAATTAGTGCCGTCCTCGGACGAGTTCCATGACTTCAGTCACACTAAAAAAGGCTACTTCGGATTAACTTTAGAAGTTCTTTTGTGCCATCATTTCAGCCTTACCCGCCGTAGGCAGGGGGTGTACTTTCGTGTACAACCTCCACCTCTAAGGGAAGAATATTCCTCGCATCCCTTGTTCCCAATCTCATCAAGATTCAAAAGTGTGTGGGCCCGAATCGAAAAGCTGGCCAGCGAAGGCCGTAATTGAAAGATTTGGTAAAAATCCATTGAAGGGGCTTGTCCTGTTGACTCCACTTTTTATCAACCGAGGGCCCGCAGGGAACGAGCTCACGAATTCCGCTGAGAGTTAACATAGGATGATTAACAGAAAGTGGAATATTATTCTCTCCTCACCGAAAGGTGCCGCCAACTTGCCACACCCATAAAAAACCCTGAAATTCGCTTCCTTCTAAAAAAATCGAATGACGCACCTCGACCCTTCCGTTTTTGCCTTCCTCAAGAAGCTGGAGAAAAACAACAACCGTGACTGGTTTGCCGAAAACAAGTCAGAATATGTCGCCGCTCACGAAAACTTCAAGGCCTTTGCCGAAACACTCAATCAGGCCATGCAGAAGCAAGACCACATCGAGAAGATGAAGCTCTTCCGCATTTACCGCGACGTGCGCTTCTCCAAAAACAAGGCTCCTTACAAGAATAGTTTCTCGGGAGGCTTTAGCCGGGCTACGAAGGCACTACGCGGAGGATATTACTTTCATTTGGAACCCGGTGGACGATCAATGGTGGGCGCTGGATTTTGGCAACCCGAGTCGGCCGACCTCAAGCGCATTCGCGAAGAGATAGCAGCCGATGCCACCCCCTTGCGCAAAATCATCAATTCCGCCTCGTTTAAAAAACACTTCGGAACCTTAGAAGGTGCCCAAGTCAAGACCGCCCCAAAAGGATACCCCAAAGACCATCCCGATATTGACCTTTTGCGGTACAAGTCTTTTATCGTCTCCCACCACTTCACCGACAAGGAAGTTACTACGCCCGGCTTTGCCAACGAAATCTTGAAATACTTCAAAGCCACTCGCCCCTTCTTCGACTATATGAGCGAAGTATTGACAACGGATGTCAATGGAGTGTCGCTAATAGACTAATTTTTCCATCCCAAGCCTCAGAAAAACGAACAACGGCTGCAGCGAGTGAAGCGCCATAAGCTCAGGCCGAAATTCGTTCTCGGATTGGATCACAGTCGGAGTGCTCTTCCAATGGAGCTCGTGCTTCCAGGTATACCTGATTGATCTCTTCCCACAATTCCAGAAGCTCGGTGACGAATACAGCGCGCTCAGCAGTACTCAACCGGGTAATCCCGTAAGCCATGGCGATCGAATCGTCTGTGGAAAGCCGCAAGGTAGTATCGCCCGATAGGTCGGTATATTTTGTTGAAGCCACATACCAATCAAAACTAAAGTCCTCCGGACAACCTATCCCAAACTGAACATAGTCGATGGTACTCTCAATAGCGTCCTGCACAGCTTCCAGGGCACTGTGCCAATACAGCAAGTTTTCAAAAGCCATGCCTTTCGGTAAATCAACAGCCTCAGGTTCCTTTAAGATGTCTTTGATCAGCAATGCTAAACCTTTATGATTTTCCATACTGGTTTCGTTTGATTTGATTCAAAATTAAGGAGTATGTGTGTTGTGTATCCTACGCAGGAGTTATGGTTCCATTAGGGGATGGTTGGCCTGTATTAATACGACAATCGGTAAGGGGTAAAAACAAACAAACCCGTTCTCGTTTGAAAGGGTTTGTTTCCATTTTAACCAATATTCTTATAAAGATGCCTTCAATGAAAGATGTCAGAGCAACAATGCATCCTATTCCTACCTTGATTGCAATGCAAAAGTAGAACGATACATGCGGCCTCCAACGCTGCAGGAGAACCTTAACTTAATGATAGCCATAAGGACTGACTGACCTAAGAATAAGGAAACACAGTGGAAACATACGTTTCTTCATGCCCTATCTCATCAAGCTCCAAGAGTGAGTAACAGACACCCCACTGATTGCCCTCAAGCCAAACTGAAGATGCTCGTCGCCTCGCCACACCCTTTATCCCTAAAGGGAGCTACCCACACAAAAGACGAAAATCTACCTTTAAGAAAACACAGCTAACAGCTAACAGCTAGCGACTAGTAGCTAAACCCCCTTAATCTGTACCTTGCGACCCTCAAGCCAAACTGAAGATGCTCACCGCTATCATCATCTGCACCTCCTTACTACTCCTGGCGACGGTTTTACCACTATCGCGGCACCCCCACTGGGTGGTCCGCGCTATGGACTTCCCGCGCTTCCAAATCTTGTTTTTTGCAGCCATCCTACTCGTGGTCACCGCCATTTTTCTCGACCTCGAGTCGATTCTATCGATTCTCTTGCTCGGTCTTACGGTTCTTTGCCTGCTCTATCAGCTCTGGTGGATTATACCGTATACCCCTCTTTGGCCGCGAGAAGTAAAGCCCAGCACCGACCGTGCGATCGACCGAAAGCTCAGCATTCTAACCTCAAACGTCCTCGCTCCCAATAGAAACGCAGCCGCGCTGATCGATCTGGTAAACGAGTACCAACCCGATATTCTCGTCACCTTGGAATCGGACCAATGGTGGCAAGACCAGCTCAAAGTGCTTGAAGATGAGATGCCCCACACCATCCAATGTCCGCTGGACAATCTCTACGGGATGCACCTCTACTCCCGATTGCCCTTGCACGACGGAGAGATCTCCTTTTTGGTAGAAGAAGGCGTCCCGTCTATCCACGTGTCGGTAGAATTGCGATCAGGCGATCGAGTGCGGGCGCATTTTTTGCACCCCGCTCCTCCCAGTCCCACAGAAAACGAAGAATCGACCGAGCGCGACGCTGAGCTCATCATTGTAGCCCGCAGCATCTCAGACAGCTCGCAGCCCGTCGTGATCGCAGGCGATTTGAACGATGTAGCCTGGTCATTCACCACCCGACTGTTTCGCAAGATCAGCGGATTACTCGACCCGCGCATTGGCCGAGGCATGTTCAATACCTTCCACGCGGGCTACCCCCTTATGCGGTGGCCGCTCGATCACCTCTTCCACAGCCATCACTTTACCGTGCGAACCATTAAGCGCTTGCCATCCATTGGCTCCGACCACTTCCCGCTTTTTGCTTCGCTCACCTTCACTCCCGACCAAAAAAGCCACGAGGAAGGCCTCACTGCTGAAACGGAAGACAAGGAGCGCGCCGTGGAAATAACCCGAAAGAAACAGGTGAGTAAGGAAGATGTACCCGAGCCGGGTGAGTGAAAGTTCTTTCATTTTAACTTGATACACTTTCCTGAGTAGTCTCAACTAAAACGATTCATCGCGCGACTACAACCTTCTTCTCATTTAAACAGTCACCATGTGCCACACGTACAATGTATGTGCCTGAGGCCAAGTGTTGCATTTCGTCTATTCGAACCTCAGCACTATGGTAAGTCGTCTCCGGCATCACAACCCTGCCGGTAATATCATAGACCTCTACGAATGAAATTTCATCTCCAAAAGATTCCAGAATTAATGCTCCCTTGGTTGGGTTAGGTTTTGCTAGAAGGGCTTCACAATCATATTCCGGTTCTACCTCAATCGGAGGTTCATCCGTTTCCGGGTCGTCCAAAATATATGCCGGAGTTTGGTCGTAAAATAGGTTACCGAAGTTTGGCAAACCACCTTCACAGCTCCCTGTACCCTCTAGCGATACCGCATCTTGGACGTAATCGCAATTCGTACCCAAGGCGTTGGGCTCATTTATAACCGCCAACCAATTGGTTTCGTATCGGGCCAAATAAATTTTACCATTCGGGGCGAGTTGCAGGGCTGCAGCTGATCCTAGGTAATCGATAAAGGGGGTGGACGTGATCTGAACACGCGAAGCTTGAATTAAATCAGGTTCTCTCTGGCTCAGGTCGAATTGATAAAGATGATTCGGAGAACCTGACGTAACATAGAGCTTAGAATTATCGGGCGAAAAACAAATCCCGTAAGGCCTATTGGGCATTTGCAGTACAAATGATTCCGAAATATTTCCTTCCGTTGGATCAAACCGCGAAATCTCAACAAAACCATCCGAGTGAAAACCCGTCCGTACTGCCGCCGCCAGCATAGAACCGTCAGGGCTAGGCTGCAAATAACCGTATCTCTCTGTATGAATGATACCCGTCGCGTAGGTTGTACACTCACCGATGCCTGATTCTGAAATCGGAAATACGATGTACTCATCAGCGTTAAAGTCGTGAACGATCAACCAAACATTGGGACTATCGGTCTGTTGGACAAAAGTCATCTTTTCTGTAATCCCGTCGCGTAGAAAATTTCCTCGCTGGATCACCTCGCCTCGATTAAAGTCACGTATCATATCTACGATGGCGTAGTCCAGGCCATACATTTCACCAATGTATCGCATCGAAAATACGTAGTACTTATCAGGATCACCGGGCATCGGTGCGATTCCCGTTCCTTGGGTTGCATTTCGGCTATAGCCGTGCAGATTACCATTTAGCATTTCATCGTGATTTCGATTGAATACCTTATTGCCTTGGGAGTAGAACAGCAAATTCCCCTCGCTATCGGAGATCGATGCGCAAGCTTCAATAGAATTTATGGAACTCTCGGCTATGACCTCAGGAGTGCCAGAAGAGAAATTGAGACCCGCCTGAATTCCAAAAAACCAATTGTCCATCTCGCCCTGTGCCATACTGCGACCTGATACTAGCAAGAGTATAAAGAAGAAAACACTCCTCAACTGAATGTGGCTTATATATTTTACTATTTGAGTCACGTTTGCTTCACCATTGGAGCTTACAGAAATCAATTTTTATACCACACTGTTTTTTTAGCCGCACGATGGACACACAGCGGTTTAGCACGGGTCTACAGTCCTGCAGTTTGCACTAAATAGTGAATCCTCTGTGGGTTTGTTTGGGTATTAGAACAATAAGTGGCCGAAGGTTGACATAACCAGCGGAATGGATAGCAAATAGTTTTCATTCCAATAATTGTGACGAAACCGATCTGCCTAACCAAATCCAAAGAAAGGACACTTCGTTGTGTGATGTCCTCCGTGAAAACATCTCCACTCTATTTTATCACGTAGACATCGCTTGCTCTATTCCTTTAAGAAGTGCCCTACTGAGAGTCCGTTCTTTCCGATTGTTTTGATCGTATAAACACCCGACACCAGCGATGAAACATCAACAGTTTTAGACAAATCGGAGCCACCATTCTGAACTTCTAAAACCAGGCGACCTTGCAGATCGTATATTTCGATGACGGAAGTTCCCGAAAGATTATCGACGATGGTAATTCTATCGTTTGCCGGATTTGGATAAATCAATGACTCAGTCACCCCACCTTGCAATTCCACTATACTTGAGCATCCCTCATCTTCAGGAGATAGTACTTCATAGATTCGAGGCGTCTCGGTCTGAGCACAAATCGAACCCAAAGGATCATTCGGATCGCTGAACACAAAACCATAAACCAGATATGTTCCTTCTATTCCCGGATTTGCGATCCCGTTCAGGGTATTGTCAAATTTGTAAACGCGTTGATTAATTATTGTGAAGTAGTCCGGATCCAATGGATTGGTTGGGAAAAATCGCAAGGCATATCCACCCCCCGGAGGGATAACAACCGTATTGGGGAATCTTATAAGAACGGCCGTCGTGTCTCCGGGACAAACCGGATCCTGAAGCCACAAGGTATCGAGGGTTAAAACGTTAATAATAGAGGCATTACAGCAATTACCACCTAGAACAATAACCTGTTGAGTTTGGGTGGTTTCATTCCCGGACTCGTCTTGATACGACCACACGATCTCGTATTCGCCTTCTTCAAAGAAAACTGTTTCATTCTCCGTTTGACCTTGAATAACGCCGGAACAGTTATCGACCGCTGAAGGTATGTTTAAGACTGCTTCACCACAACCAAGAGTTAAGGTCTCCAAACTATCTGCGTCAGGTAGAGGTGGAGATAAATCTACCACCACATAATCCAATGCCACAAATCCCGAATTACCCAATCCATCGAATACATCCAATGTTATCGTTCCTTCCAACTCAGCTACAGAGCCGGGCACCGGGTTTTGGAAAGTGGTAAATCCACTTGATGAAATCGGACAATTGTCTGTTGCGATAACAATACCATCGTCAATCAAATTGGGTATCAAACCATTTTCACAGTTCAATCCTGATTCAAAAACCAATGGAATGTCAGCAGTTACGGTAAGTTGTGGAGCTATATTGTCCAAGGAAAGCGCTGCCGGCTCTGTGAATTCCGTGCTAAATCCATTGCTCACTCTGCAGCGGTAGAACGTCCCACTGTCAAAGAAATCTACCGATGCAATGGTATAGGAGGGCTCATTTGCTTCAAAAAGGTCAAACCACTCTCCATCGAGATTGCTTGATCGTTGCCATTGATATTCTTCAATATTCTCCCCTTCTACACTGAAGGTCACAGAAGAGTTGATGCAGGCATTTTCTTCCGACTCCGGTTGCGAAGTGATGACTATAGGGGCGTTAAAAGCAGGATCAAAACCACACCTGATGGCGGGATTGTCATCACCGAAAACGAACCATCCTTGAGGCCCTCCGGAGAACTCATCAAAATCGAAGAAGGTACCCGAGGTGAATTCAGCATTGCGAACAAGCGGAATAGTGCCGTTTGTCAAAGGTTCAAAAGGAACCAAAACCTCAACTTGATGCAGACCCGAACTCAATTGAACCGAATTGGGCAAATAAACGCGAATCAAATTCAAACTATCTTCAGTAAGATCAGCCTCCTGAACGATGTAATTCACTTCTTCCAAGCCAAAATAGAGTGAGTCAGTTTCACTTGGATCACCGAGCACGTTCGCCCTGCGGATATTTAAGAAAACCTCATTCTCGTTGAATAGTATGTTCACATTTCCATAGGCAAACTCAATATAATTGACCGAATCCGGATTCACTAAATAAAACACCGACCCGTATATTTGATCATCACTGAAGAAGGCCGAAGAGAGATAGGATAAATCGCTGGCTGTGGCCTGATCAAAAAAATTCCCTAAAAACTCATCATTCACTTGAAATTGTTTGGTCTCTGACTGATTATCGACAAGGATTACCTCGTCTTGATCGCAGCTCACCTCGGCGACAACTGAATAGCTTCCGATCAACCCACCTGAGAGAAAAGCCTCGGGTAATACATCTTCTATTTGAAGTGTATCTTCTGCAAGCGTAGGTAAAACAGCTATCGGATCTGACGTAAATTCTTCGATACCGGCAGGAGTGGTTAGGGTGACTGTCATTACAACATTCGTGAGAGGCTCCGCCCCAACATTTTCAATGAAACCCAGGAATGTGAGTGGTCTCACCTGGCTCGTTTTATAATCGGTGTACTCATAATTCTCAGCGGCCAATTCTCCATCATCTCCGGTAACAAAGTCTTCGAAAAGGAGATATGAATCATAGTAGAAATCATTGATGGCCAAATTGAAATCTGCCGTCTCAGTAACTACCAAATCATCTAACATCCAAGCATAGTCGCATGCGCCGTCATATCTGAATCGGAAAAGTACTTCATCAAAACCTCCGGGTAGCGCATTTGGAATCGTCAGGAACAATGGATTCGGCGTTGCTACATTCACATCCAAATCGGTAAACAAAAAGGTCGTTGTCCAGTTTTGGCCGCCATTCGTAGAGTACTGAAAACTGCAGGTACCCTGAAACTGCCTGTAATATGTTTGCACCGTAATATCTGCAAATTCTACATCTGAAAGATCAAGTGGCTGGGCATACTGAATGGTTGCAGTGACATCAAAATCAGCACAGATGGTGTTGGAATCATAAAGTGCAAAACCATTGTCAGCTGTAGTAGATTCTATAGGCCCAATGCTAAACTGGCCCTGAGGCCCATCAAAAGACTGAACCCAAGTTCCTCCGAAGTCGCTGTCCACTATCCATTCAGATACATCCGAAAAGTCAGATTCGAGAAGGACATTCGCCTCGGACTTAGGAATAGCCTGTGATTTAATTTTTTCTGAAACAGCAGGTAAGCTGTTCTTCTCAGGATTTGTTGATGAAATAGTAGTTTGGGCGGAAAGGTCGCTCAGCATTAACGCCATAGCGAAGAAAAGTAAAGATCTCATAGTTGGTTAAATTGATCGTCTGTTAACACTCGAATAACTGAAGGGGAAAGACATTGAAATAGGCTATACCAATCAAATAATAGGCTCACATATTGAAACGGATTTACTCGAAAATACTTTTCTTTTTTCACCTTTCATTTCCATTTTCCTCGCCTTATTCCAATTTTACCTTCGCGTAAGAAACCAGCAGATTTATTCCATCTATGTATCCTGAGACGTTCTGAATAAAATACCCTTTGCCTTATTCAAACTCAGTCTTTCCGACTTTAAGCTGAAACGGAAGACAAGGAGCGCGCCTTGGAGATAGCCCGAGAAAAAGAGGTGAGTAAGGCGGATGTGCCGATGTGACGGTTGTCTACCTAATAGCAGGACCGAGCTAAAAGCTAGTAGCTAAAGGCTAACAGCTAATAGCTAATAGCTAAAGGCTAAAAAAAGGTCCTGCCCTCCAACCAAATGCAATAAACCCAAACACAATTGTCAATTAAACCGCCCTATCCCTCATTAGAGGATCAAGCCGATAGCTCTAACAAAAAGAAGAATGCCCCATACGAAGGAAATGAAGGTTTTCGCGATGGGTGGTTTTTTTGATGATTGAATGGATTAATGGACCTGAATGCTGTTTCCGATTTGATGTATATGCCCCTCTTTTTCCAGTTTGCGCATCAGTCGGCTGATCACTTCGCGCACCGTTCCCAGATCGGAGGCAATCTCCCGATGGCTTATCTTCAGCGGATTCTCATTTTTTAGTTCCACTTCTTTTTTCAGGTAACTGAGCAGACGGGCGTCCAAATTTCTGAACACGTATTGATGCAGCGTGTCGATCAATTCCGTATAGCGCAAGCTGTATTGATCGAGAAACAGCCGATTCATTTCGGGATAGCGCAAAGCCCATTTTGTCACCTTATCGGCGGGCATCAAGAGCAGTTTTGAATCCTCCTCGGCCACGGCCGTTCCGAAAGCCACCTCATCCTTAATGACACAGGTGAAGGACATAACACAACTTTCGGCGGGCCTGATGTAATAGAGCAAGAGGTCTCGCTCTTCAAAATGTGAGGACACTTTGAGCATGCCCGATAGCACCAAAGGAATGAGCTTGACGTATTGCCCGTCGCGGAGAAGTTCCGTGCCTGCCGGTACCTCTTTCTCTATGGAATGCATCAGCACTTCCTTTTTGAGCTCAGGATGAAACGGAAGGTGTATGTCGTTCATAATTGCCTCGAATTTCAAGCAAGATAAATTTCTTCCAGTTAAAATTCAGAACAATCCTTACGGGCCAGGCCCTCTTCCTGCCAAGCCCGGAAAGCATCCCTCAAGATCGTCAGGCCTTACGGCTCTTTACCGAGCAAGTGCTAATGCCAAAAGGCGCATAAAGCGGGCAAAAGCTCACGAGGCTGGTCAGCACAAAGACTGCTCCTAAGATCAATAAGACGAGCCCCACTGTTCCACTGATTACATTGGTAAAATAGAGGGTGGCGATAATGGCTGCAATCGCGATGCGGATCACTTTGTCTGCGGTTCCCATATTCTTTTTCATGACGTTTGGTTTTTAAATTCAATTCAAAGCTAAAGGAGTCCCTTTTGCTATGCAGTAACAATTGTTACCACTCGAAAAATTAATGGCTAACCAGCCCTCAAGAGCCTGTACCGAGCTCGACGAGGTAGGCGGCAATTATTCAGCTTGGAGTGCCGATGAAAACGGGATGTAAAAGAGTGTATAGGGGTGGTGAGGTTTGAGCGAGCTGCTATGGTGGGGTTTGGTTGAGCGCAGAATGGTGTTTGAGTTTATCACGAAATGTGAGTTGGATTTTTGAGGGGGGAAGTCTATATTTGGAGGGAACCAAAACTGATTAAGAAGTGAGATTCGAAATAAAGTTCAGGAATGAAATGAGAAAGGGGTGTTTGACGCCACGTCTTTCAAATATCCTCGCGAGTAACTTATCTGCTAGCAGAGTTGAATAATTTATTCACGGACATAGAATTTCCCGATACACTTAAGTATAGCTCCGACTCGGACAATATCCCATTGGCTTTTTATGAGGAAGCTTTCCCAAAGGCAAAACACATCGATTTACTACTGGGATATTTTAGCACCAACGCGTTTAAAACATTAGCATCCTCATTTGCCGAGTTTATCTACAATGGTGGCACTATGAGAATAGTGACCAACCACTACTTTGCTTTACGCGACAAGGAAGAGCTTTTCGAAAGAGTGGATCTCGAATTTGAAGATCGAGTAATTCCATTGAACGACATAGAGCACCTTCAGCGCACCTTCAGTAAAATTGACCAGCATTTTTTTGACTGCTTACGGTACCTTCAAAAAAAGAACAGGCTTCAAATCAAACCTGTAAAGTTCAACAACGTTGATTTAGCTCACGCCAAGGAAATGATTCTTTCAGATGGCAAAAACTGGATATCAACGGATGGAAGCATAAACTTCACTACCGCTGCCATTTTGAGAAATTCCGAAAGCTTTGAAGTCAATGTATCATGGACGGGAAATACAACTTTCAATGCGCGTATTGATGAAGCTAAACAAAAGTTTGAAGACATCTTCAACGGTAAGCATGGGCAATACAGGCATTTAAGTTCCGATGAACTGGAAGTTGTCATTCAAAAAACAGGTCAGAATAAAGAGTTGGACGAGTTACTTGAGGATTCGATCGAGCTCAATCAGAACTCAAGTTACGGAGCAAAGGTGGCCGCTCTTGTTGAAAAGAAGAAAAAACGGTTTGACTACTATGTGGCGGATATCAAAGGTTTACCCCGCTTTCCTTTTAAAGATGGCCCCCGAGATTATCAGGCTGAAGCTTATGAAGCTTGGAAAAAGAACGGCTACTCCGGTGTCTTTGCTATGGCCACGGGTACTGGAAAGACGATTACTTCGCTGAATTGTTTGTTGGAAGAATATCAAAAAACGAAAGTATATAGGGCAATTATAACGGTCCCGACAACTGCATTAGTTGAACAGTGGAAACAAGAATGTGCGAAGTTTAACTTCAAAAACGTAATTTCAGTTAGTTCGAAAGTGAAATGGGATAACAATCTTGCCTTTTTTAACACTGCTTCAAAGCTAATTGAACCCTCATATATTGTAATTGTAACCTATGCGTCATTAACACGGCGCAAATTTCAAAGCTTCTTTAAGAAACTTCCAAATGACACTATTCTAATTGCGGATGAAACTCATAATCTCGGGTCAAAAGGAATCTTGAAAATTCTGCCAAAAATCCATCTTAAGAAACGTATAGGGTTATCCGCCACCCCACACAGGAAGTTTGATGAAACAGGAAATAAGGCCATTGAAGAATTCTTCAGTGATGAGCCTCCGTACATTTTATCGTATTCTATGGAAGAAGCGCTCAATATTGGATGGCTCTGTAGGTACACATATCATCCGCATATAGTTAGGCTTACAGTTCAAGAAATGAAGAAGTACAAGGATTTATCTCTACAGTTACTCAGGATGGGCATGTTTGACAAATCAACAGGTGCTTTCAGAAGTACTCCCGAGATTGAGAAAAAACTTTTAGAAAGAAAACGCATCATTCATAAAGCACTAAACAAATTAGATTCATTTAGGTCCATTTTAAAATTTGAGTTCGAAAAGCGAAAGAACTTGAAGTATACCTTAGTATATGTACCAGAGGGTGTTGAGTCTGATTTTGCCGAAATGGATTTTACAGTTGAAACTGAGGATGAAAAAAGACTGATTAACGAATATACAAAGGCTGTCAGCAGCACTGATGATTCCGTGATGGTGAAACAATTTACATCCAACTCGACAAATAGAGACGATATCTTGAAGGACTATGAAAATGGGAGAATCCACGTTTTGACTTCAATGAAATGCCTGGACGAAGGTGTTGATGTACCGCGATCAGAGTTGGCAATTTTTTGCGCAAGTACGGGTAATCCAAGACAGTTCATTCAAAGAAGGGGAAGGGTTTTAAGGCTCCACGATGATAAGATACATGCTACCATCCATGATTTAGTAGTCGTTCCCGAAATAAGCTCTGAAGAAAACACATTTGAAATGGAAAGAGGGTTAGTTCGAAAAGAACTTGAAAGGGTTGTTGATTTTGCACATTTGGCGATGAACAAGACTGAGACATACGAAACGTTTAAGAAAACTCTCGATTACTACAGCTTAAATTTGAACGATATATAACATTCCTATGGCAAGAAAAGACAATATATTTAAAAGCTTTTTAGAGCACGAGCTTATTTATACCAAGTATAATCTACAGGACACTGAATTACCAAATACGGTTAGAGAAGCCTTAAACTCTGATACACCAATAGTTAAAGCTATTGCTCTAATAGTCGATAGTTTAGAAAAATCTCCATCATCAACGGATAATGAACTAAGAAACATTATTCTTCAGTATTTAAACACCGCGATATGATAATTAAAAAGATCCAAATTGAAAACTATCTCTGCTACTACGGTTTAAATTCTTGCCAGTTCGAAGATGGTCTCAATATTGTCTTAGGAGAAAATAATGAAGGAAAGACTAAATTCTTCGAAGCTATCGATTGGTTGTTCACAGGACAAAACGAAGATTTAGGCACATTGGCATCTGCAAAAAAAATAAAAGAAATATCTCCAGGTGATGGTTTTAGAGTTAGCGTCTCAATGATTGTTCATCAATTTGACTCCGAATTTAAAATTACACGAAGTTTCGCTGTTCAGAAACAATCCGAAAATAAAATTGAAACATCAAACTTGATCTTTGAAGGGGAAGAAACTGATTTTAATACGGGTCAGAGAGAACCCAAAAATGCTCAAATCTTGCTAAATAGAGTCTTCCCTCATCAAATTCGAAGATATTCAATGTTCAAAGGGGAAACTCAATTAAATATTTTCGAAAATGATGAAGCATTATCAAACCTAATCAATCTCTTTTCTGAGGCTAGACACTTTGATAAATACACAGAGAAAATAAGCTTTTTAAGAGAGAAAGCCGAAAAGGCTGTAGACACTTCAACGAAACAAAATCAAAAAAATCAACGAGAATATCAAAATCTAGAGAGAGATATCCAAATACTTCAAAAAGAGAAAAAAGAGAAGTTGATTTTTCGAGATTCAACGGAAGAGGAGATTTCAAATCTTGAAAAGAATATATCAGAGGCAGAAAAATACGTTGATAATGCAAAAGATCTTAAAATAATTAATGAAAGGATTCAAAAAACAAAAGAGAAAATATCCTCCCTTAACTCTATTATTGATGAGAACTTCACCCAATCACTCTTCGACGAAAGTTGGATATTAGTCAATTTTGAACCTTTTCAAAAAGAGTTTAGCAAAAAAATCACCACACATAGTCAGGAGAGGAGAAAGCTTCAATCTGAATTTGATAGGCTCAAGGGAATAAAAGAAGGTGAGAAAAAAGCTAAGGAAGAGTTATTGAATAATGCTGTTCCTCTCCCCATTGGCGTTCCATCTAAAGATCACATGGAAGAAATGCTTAAAGATAAAGTCTGTAAAGTGTGTAATACACCTGCACCAAAAGGATCAAAGCCTTATAAATTTATGGCTGAAAGACTCAAAGACTATTTGTCTAGCCAAGATATTACAACAGATAATTCCGAGACCCAAGAGGATCTATTCAAATACGATTATACGAATAGACTTGACAATTTAAAAATAAGTCATGAAGACAACTTGAAAAACTATAGGTTAATTAAATCAAAAATTGGTGAGCATTTTGAATTCAACTATAAACGAAAAAAAGAAATTGAAAAGTATGAAAATCAGCTAAATAAGGAAAAAACAGAAAGAGAAAGAATCCTGGGTAACTCTAAAATAGGTGATGAAGAAACTCTAATAGGCGTTTTTAAAAACTATACTTCTTGGCAATCTGATTTAAATTCTGCAAAAAAAGATCAGATAGAAATTCAGGGAGCACTCGCAGACATTTCAGAAAAACTGAATGCTAAAGAAGAAGAGAAAAATAAAATAGATTTAGACTCGGCCAGCTCATTTCTCATAAACACCAGAAATATACTTCGGGACATAGAGACAATAATAATCGAAACGAAGAATAGAAAGTTCGACGAGTTTATAATTAGTTTAGAAACTAAATCAAATAAGTTTCTCAATAATATTAACGTCGAAGCTTTTACTGGTCAGATTAAGTTTACAAAACGAAAGCTTGGTGAGACTAAATTCAAAATAGACGTCTCGCTTATTGAAGAAGGAGGTAGATACTTTGTACCTGGTACCGCTGTGAGAACCTCCATGAATATTTCAATCCTGCTGGCAATTTCTGAATTGGCGCATGAGGTCAGAGATGAGACATACCCGATGATTTTTGATGCTCCAACTTCATCATTTGGTGAAACCAAAACTGGTGACTTTCTAAATTTAATCTACAAAACTACCAACCAGAAAATCATCTTTTTGAAAGACTTTATTGGCTCAATCAGAAATCCCGATGGCACTGTTAAAGACCTGTACATAAAGGGAGAGTTTAATTCTATTCAAAGAGAAAAAGCTTTTTGGGTTAAACTTGAGCGGCCGTTCAATAAAAAAGACCTATCAACTTTAAACACAGAAATAATTCCGTTATAAAATGAATAATCTATTTGATAAATGGAAAACTAGAATTCCAAAATATAGCGAGATTCACAAGGAATTATTTAATTCTTTATCTCAAAAAGGTGGAGCTGAAGGTGAAAAGAAAATAAATCTTGGAAAGCACTTTAGCACAAACTACGAACTTTACACATATGCCTTTTTCTTAGGTCTATATAACAGCGAATTTGCTCCCATTCCTAAGACAGAAAAGAAAACTGATTTCAGCCATCATATTCAGCACTGGGGCAGCAAAACAACTATTTCAACTCGTAAGGATTTTACGAACCTTCAAGAGAATATGTTTATTGCTGTTATGGCAAAAACAGACATTGATTTAATCGCCCTAGAAAAAGGTGAATTGGATGAAGATGATGCAGTAAAGTCTTTAATAGCAACTATGGAGGCTTATACCAATGGTGGCCTCATCTTGATCACGGAAAAAATAGAAGATAATCCAAACTATTTTCTTCAATCGACATCATTTTTGGATATGATTTTAGAATCGAAACATGTGTAAAACAGTTTGAGGGAATCTATTATTAATTGACGGATGCAGCCTTATTCTCTTTTCAAAATCGGATATTAACTTTACTGCATTAGAGAAAATTAAAAACGACGACGTCAAAAAAAAACTCACCAAACTACGTGGATTATTAGAAGCATATGCAAACGGAGGTTTTGATCTAATTCGATCTAAGAAAGAAGATGATCCAGCTTTCTTTAGTGAGAATGAGAATTGTTTTTTGGATATGTTGGATTAGCCCTTACTCAGACGGGCAATATCGGATTCTAATTCCTTAATTCTATTCTCTAAATGCTCATCAATTTTGCTCGGAAAAGTATACTTTCCTATTGTATCAATATCTCCGCTAAGTTTACCTTCTGTCGCAAGTCTAAGAAGCCTATAATGCGTTGTAAGTCTTGGCAACAAGTCATTTCTGATAGATTCGTCATCTATTAGACCCGCATTCCTGTGAATGAACGATTCACATTCCTCTCCGATGCGGATGATCTCATCCAATAGAACCGCTGTATTTCCCGTAAAGGACTTTCCCTCAAGCAAATATTTCAAGGTTGATGTAAATTCAGAATCCTCCTTCAAACAATTCTTTCTGAACTCTACATAAAGTGCATAGCTCTTTTTCCTTAATTGATAGAAGGGAGCATAGAATTCATTCAGCTTTTTTGAGACAGACCTTAACTCTCTTTCGTTTTTCGCCGCTTTTAGCGGCTTAGAGATTTGCATGTATGCTAATACATAACCTCCAATTCCAATAAGGAATGTAACCAGAGCCGGGAGAAGCCCAACCCAATCAAATGACTCCTCTGGATAAGGAGCGCAGCATACCAATACCATCTTCTATTTTGTTAAAGTAAATATCTGCAACAGACTGAATGAACTTATAATTTCTTTCAAACGCCTGATCTTTAGGTGATCTTTCATCAACTAGTATTACAGTTTTTCCAAGAGCTTTAGCGAATCCAACTTCAAGCGAAAGTCCATAACCAGAAGGATTTGATTCTTCCATGTACCCGAACAGTATGTCGCAATTCTTTACATAGTGCATATCCCATATTGTGTATTCATCCACTGAATCCAATAGGTGACTGCGAGGATCAAAAAAGGTAAACTCACCATTAAATTTCGAGACAACATCGTCTTGCCAACCTGTTGTCATTCCGCCTGCTAGATATACTTTATTCTTCATGACTTAAACAAAACAAGCCACACAACTTTCCCCTTCCGTATCATCTAAAATATCGATCAGGTAGTTGGAGTCTTTGGATTTATTTTTATTGCTACGTTTGATGTGATCCATTTTGATTTGTTCCAATCGTCTTGGCTGGATCAAATCTTCTAAAGATTCATCTTGATTCCACGTGAATCCTTCATCAATTTTCTCGTAGTGCTGCGCCTGTACAAACAGATCGGGATGTTGCTCGTAAAGCCAAACCCATTCGATCTTTTGCTGAAAGAAACAGAAGAAGCATCCTGAACGGCTTCGTGCATATTCCCCTTTTTCTCCATTTACCTCAAACTCCACTTTCTTGTAATATGCAGGAACACCAACCCCTGAATCTTCCAGTAATTGAAAAATATCTGCTCTGTTAAGATTGTCCTCGTTTTCCAGAAGCGGAAAGTCAGACTCTTTAGCCAGCGGATAGCTTGTAGACTTCAGCCAGTCAAATGTCACACGGTTAAATAAGGCCGTACCTCTATCCAATAAGAGATTCTGTTTCTCACCAAATGCACGCTTATTCTGTTGGTGGTTCTTGGCTTCCAGTAAAAGCTCATTTTCTACGAGCTTGACAATTCTGTCTAGCTCCTTCCCTGAAGTATGGTTAGCGTAGATTTCTTTAACCAAATCCCGATTTCCATTAGCCAAAAGTTTGCGTACTACATCCTCTGACCAAATATTTCTGCGAAATGGGAATATCGACTGGATATTGTTCTTTTTGGAAATGTAGCCTTCTCGGTCTTCGTCCCCTCGAATTCCTACGTAGGAAACAACCGGATCATTGCCAACAAATTTTTCAAAGGGGTCAAGTTTCATTTGCTTGGTGCACCAACGTGCTACGGACGAAGGAAGGTAACCGCGGTAGGCCTTGTAGTAATGGTCAAAAGGATTCTCATCGGTTTTCTCAGCATCTTCTGATTTCAGATGCGTTACCTTCTTTCCCAGATAGATTTCAAGGTTCTCTATAAGCTGATAGGTCTCATCAAGTTCTTTTCCCGTATCACAGAAGTAGTAGACCAAATCAAGCTGTGGATATAGCTTATTCAAATATATGGCTAGGGCGGCGCTGTCCTTCCCTCCCGAAATACCTATAACATGTTTCAAATTACTCATCGATTCACGTTTTACTCAATAGACGGCTCAATATAGCCAATCTTAAGTTTTTATTCTTTCCGAGTATCTTCTCTATTTCAGCTGCTTCTGAATCCACCTTTTGAATTTTGTCTTTTGGAATGCGCACGTTGGTACTCACCAGACCTGCTTCATTAGTGATGTCCAATTTGATCAACTGATCGCCATCTTCTGCTTTGAGTTTATGCAAAGTTTGAAGATTGTCCAGTTCTTTTACCATATGCGACAACTTGTCCAGCAATATGCCTTCTTCACTGTCATCAATGGTATTGAGCGGCTTTGATAGTAAGGCCTGGCCAATGGAAGCAAGCCAACTGTCACGATCATTCAATGGCGAATTTATTCTCGCTGCAAAGACTTTTTGCTTTGGCAAAAGCTTGTGCTCTTTTATCCCTGCATACCGTTTGACAAGAATCTTCTTGTAATCGGGAAATTCTGACTTTTTACCAATAACCTCTTTGGTCAAGTAAATCTCAATGCGGTTCAATAGTTCAGCATAGGCATTCTTGATCTCGTCTATTGCTTCGTTGAGCTTTACCGCAAATGATGCAAGCGCATCATCCGAATTGCCCAACTCATTCAAATTCATTTGAAGCGCATTGGGAATGTCTTGAAAAAACGTTTGTTCAGGATCTTGAGCTTTCACAATTGCACCTCTTAAATCGAGTGCTTCTTTAGAAAGACGCATTGTCTTTTTCGCATAGCTATCAAGGTTTTTGTAAAACACCAGAAACGGTCGAACACTTTCGATAAACCCTGAATTATCCAGCTTTTGCAAATTATCTTGTTGCAAGAACTCCCTGTATCGATTGAATACTTTTAATCTGATACCGGAAATCGCAAATGCTTTAACTTCAAAAAGCTTTGGTTGACGCGTGATGATGTAGAGCACAGCATCATTTATTTGTGGCGTAAATCGACCATCTTCATAGAGCGCAAAATCACCTCGCTTTGCAAAAAGAAAAAGAGGTACCCAAAAATCTATCAAGCCTTGTTTCAGCTTGAACGGTTTATTTTGAAGAATTTCATACAAGTCCAGAATACTTCGTTTTTCCTCTGAAGCACTAGCCAGAAATTCTTCGCATACCTTCCAAATCTGATCAAAGCCGTTTCTTGCAGATGGTGGTACAAGTTCCCAACTCCCATTCTCAAGGACGTGCATCCCATTATCAGCAATAAGACTCTTGTAAATGGTTTTTTCCGGAGGGAACTTATCCTGTTCAAAACCAAAATCTTCTTCCTGCCAATTCTCGGTCAGGTGTTTGAAAAAGTTTTTACGAGCGGTATGTATGGAAGTAGAAATCTTGTGCTTGTTCAGCAACTCATTATTGAACACAGGCGCTGCATTGTACTTTGAGTCGCAGATTTCAGAAAGTACTGCATTCAGCTCTTTGGCACTTTTAATGGAATCTCTCTCCGATCCGGCATAAAACCATCTAACCTTTTCTGAATAAAGAGAACCAATTACTTCATGACTCAATAGCTTTTCGTTCGCTTGAATGATTCGTTCAAATTCTCGTTTGGCAACATGGTCGTCTTGGTTGTCATTCAGAACTTTTTTGGTTTTTCTAATTTCATACAGATAATCCTTGATCGCCTTAGAATTCGAGAAGTAACCATACAGAACAGCTTCCTCTGAATTTGATGAAATCTCTTTGAGCTCATCAATATTTAGATCATCAGAAAAAATGAGATTGATATAACCGTCAATAGCTCCCGTTGGAACTAAGGCTTCATTGGGAGTATTGGAAATTTCAAAGGCAAACAACCTTGGAGTTCCCCTCTTGTAGCTCACAGCTTTCGCCTGTAGAACGGGGAAGTCGAAATGTTCTTTCAGATTGGAAACGACATCGAAATTTCTGTCGACTGCTTCTTCTGCTTGAGTTAACTCTAGGTCAAAATCAACATCAGTGCCCTGAAGGATTTTAAATGATTGATCAAATTTGGTAAACTTGATAATCTTCTTCTGAATGAGTCCTTCAGTCGCTTTATCTATTTCGGCGCTCTTGTACGTTTTGCTCAAATATGTTCTTAGGAACTCTTGGTCTACCTGGCTGCTTTTGGCACTGAAAACTTGGAGTAAAGAGATCGTCTTCACTATCCTTTTCGCACACTCAATTTGTTTCGTGGGCATGAGTTCACAACGCTCTTCCGCATCTCGAAAAGCTTCCCAATTCTTGTAGTGCTTGTTGCTGTAAGGTGATTGTAAAAGAGAATAAAAAGAGTTGAGCAAGTAGTCATATACCGCAGCAACATCCACCCAATCCGTTTGTGTTAATTCACTTTCCAAAAAGGTGAAAAGGGATCGTTCATTCTGACCATAGTCTTGTAATGCCTTGGTCAATACAGCTGCTGAAATGATGTCAAGTGGAGACAGAGAAGCCTCGACTTTTTCAACTTCCTCCATATCAAAAGGCAGAATATGCTTTGCCTTTGCCAGTTTTGAAAAGTTATGATTACCCTTTGATTTCCCACCTAGCTTTTGCGAAGCGAGATAAAGCAATTGCTCAACAGGCTCATTGAAAGTAAGCTCCTGAAATCTACCTTTCACCTTGCGCCACTCTCGTTTCTGAACGTCGTTCGCTATTTGAGCCGAATAGCCTTCAAAACTCTGATGAAGCGTAGTGAGGAGTAGAATATTTTGGCTGTCGGTACTTACGAATTCCGCGAGTTGCTGAAGAAAGTATAGTTCCTTGTCAGGGTTATTCTTTGAAGCGTACTCTAAGAATTTCCCGAACTCATCTATATAGATCAAAAGCAAATCGGATGATCCCGCTAACTCAAAGAGAGCATCAAATATTTTTTGATTCCCTTCAAAATCCTCTTTGATATCCAATAAGTCATGCATGTATTGGATCAGCGATTGGTACTGTCCGACAATGCGTAAGGTTTGCACCTTTTTTGGCTTAAAGCCGAGATCAATTGGAAGCTTTCCTTTACCACGAATGCTTTTATCCAGTTCCAAGACGAAAGATGACTTTCCCGTTCCATAGGAACCAATCATAGTAAACGCATGCATTCCCTTCTTGAAATCATGCCCGATTTGACCGGCAATCTTTTCCGAGTTTGGCGTAAGGATGTAATTAAAATCCTTGTTCTCGTCGCGAATTATATTGATCGAGGGGCTAAACTTATTTGCCATAATAATCCTCCAATATTTTTTCTTGTTTCAAAACCTTCTTGAACTGCAACTCGCGCACTCCTGCCTCGTTGCTAAAAATTACGCCGTATTTAAGCTCACTCGAAATTCTTTCCAATGCTTCGGTCAGGCCTTCTCGACTTAATGCGAACACAGACCCAATTCCGTTAGGCTCGTTATATAGTTTATCAAAAGAAATGGACACCTCTCCCGGGTTTTGCGCTATGATACCATACAACAGAATATGCAATGGTATTTCATTTCTTGACTGTCGCTCAATCAGCAAAACATCCTTGGCTCTTGCTTTGCCTTCACTGTCAAGAAAGGTTTTCTTTAATTGCTTGATCAGATTGAGTTCGGTTAAAATACCAGTGAAACTATCTTCAATATCACTTGATTTAAAATCAGCATAGTATGTTTTGTAGAAGACAGTGAAATCCTTCTTGAGCGTATTCTCGTTGTAATCCCCTTTTCTTGTAGATATAAATTTGGTGTAAGTATCAGCATCGAATTCAGGTCTCTCTCTAATCAGTTCATTAAAGATTATCGAAAAAGTCGGCGCTCTTTCACCCGTCACCAGTTCATGATGTAGTAGCCAAAGGCTTCCAAAATCTTCTAAATAAGGATCCCAGCCATTGTCTGAAAGCAATTTCTCAGCTATGCCGGTCGGGCTGTTGTCTTTGTCAATTACACCAAAACATTTGGCCCAATAGCGAATGGCTGTGACCATGTTCTTTCCAACTCCTAGTTCAAGAACTGCCTCATCATTGTTAAAGTCATGTCCATTCTTCGTGAAATCATACGCCTTCTTTAGCCAGAACTGCCTGCAATGGAAGGTATCATGGCCAGAAAATATAAGTGTCTCCATTATCCAATATTAGTAATTCTATTCGCTTCTCTTACTCAAAGTTTTCACTCTATTCTCACAGAGTAGTTAACAACTTGAGTTAGTGAAAAACAATGGATGCGAAAGAACGACTGATGAACGTAATCTATTTACGTCTCCTCATCATGTAGCAAAAATGCTAGTAACAACAACAGTTTTTACGGGGCTTTTCCCTTATCGCGACGTAGTTTAAAGAGGGCTTCGATCACCGGTCGAATATAAACCAAAATAGATTTGGTTCAGAGTCATTATTGCTTTCCGCCGTGTTTGTTTTTAAACTCCATCTGTCTCAACCTCACCTTCACCACATTGGTAGTTCTTTCCAGCACAGCGGCTATTTCCTCGAATGATTTCCCTTTTTGGTGGAGATTCCACATCGCTTTTAATTCTGCTTCCTCCCAAGGGCTTCCTGATCTGACGGGGTTAACGTCCACTCTCGGTGCAACCTCTTCCTGAATCGGGAGCGGATGCAGTTCGCGGTATACAAGGGTTAACTCGTCAATAAATTTACCGAGTACTGTTTCATCCAAGCTTATTTGGCTTTGCGCAAATTCATTGCCTTCTCTCCTGCTTTCGGTAATGGTCAATTTTCCCTCTCTGCCTTTCTTGCTTTCAAAATCAAAATAGTAGGTGCAGTTGGGCGCCATCAGCTGTGAGTTGATCTTTTTGTCTGCCATGGGTTGTAGCGTTTTGGTTCAACTCAAATATGGCGAAAAAAAATGTGACGAGATGAATCACTATTTCGGTAAGCCGCTAACCGTTGATCAGCGCTTGCAAATGACCCATTGATTTTGAAAAAGAAAGAGATGGGGTTGGGTATTTCGTAGTGCGTAGTTCGGAGTGCGGAGTTCTTAATGGTATTGGGATGATCCACCTCCGTGTTCAGCTCCGCAGGCTCCGCTGAATCCACCTGAGTTACTTGCTTCGCTGCGTGAGAACGCTTCGCTTAGTTCTCCATGGGAGGAGGACATTCATTGACTCAAATTTTGGTATTAGATTCACTCTGCAGCATTAGGTTAAAAGCCGCGATGGATATCCTGCTCCCATCGAGGGTAATGTCCCACAATAAGGCAAAACGACTTTTTACGTCATCCATAAGCCTCCTTTTTCGACTTGCGCTTCACAGTATTTACCGTAATAATACCGCCAGGCACACTTCGGGAAGGAAGATTTATCATTGATGGAATATTGATTTGATTCCAGGATATATAAGTGCGCGGGCCCGAACCGAAACGCGGGCGTGTGACAGCTGTGAACTGAGAATTGCGTAAAAATCTAGCGAAGGGGCTTGTCCTTTCGGTTACAAACCGACTACTTCGATTAGATTTTAGCCATTCTCAGGAGCGGGAGGAAGCATTTTTCGGTTCTTGATCTTTTACTCGCTTAAATTAGTTTTTAATTGTGCTCGTGAGACCGCTCTGCTTAGTTGTTCCTTTTATATCAAGGTAAAAGGAAAGGAAAATTTGAATCTTAAAATCGATTTGAATATTTGCCACAATGTGGGTCATCACATCATGACAGGTGGACAGTCAAGGACTCAAATTTTGGTGGTGGTTTCAGTAATTCGTCCCAATAAGAATGAATGGTTTTACTTTCCTCCAAAACGCCTTCTTCTTCAACCCAAAAAATCCTTCCCCCACCCAAAACGAACTTTTTTTGGTCAAAACAAAGCTTGTTTTAGTCAAAGTCATCCTTTTTATAGTCAAAACCAATCCTCTTTTGGGTAAAAAAATGGTGTTTTTAGTCAAAGCAGACTTTCTTTTAGTCAAAACGAAGTCTGTTTTGGTCAAGAAAATTCTCTTTTTAGTCAAAAACAGATTGTTTTTGGTCAAAGTGAACCTTTTTTTAGTCAAAATCAAGATCGTTTTAGTCAAAACCAACCCGTTTTTGCTCAAGCACGAGCCTGTTTTGTGTGAAAAATGGGTGATTTTGGTCAAAATTGACCCGAAATAAGAACCAAAAACAGCCGTTTTGGGGTCAAATAAGGGGGGAGATCTCCCTTCTTTGACGGTACCATTCAATACCGTTTCAAAAAAGTTTGATTTTTTTTCTCCACCGTCCCAGGTTAAATCGGCTTTTTGAAAAGGGGGAGTATTTGCCTAAAAAACCCTGGGCAACGAATGGCTATTTAACCTGAGCCTTTCCCGAAAGCCGCTTGTTTCCCTTTTTGCCGAAAGGCCCTTTACACGATCTCAACTCAGGTTAAAATCAGCGCTTCATTTTAACCTAAGTCGGAGTCATGTAAATCAATAATCCGCAACACCCTGACTGACTGCAACTTGTGTAACCATCTGAAAATCCATCCCGTTTCATTAAGCAACTTGCAGCGGCAACGAAGCCAATGCTCAAAAACCATATTGTTATGGCAATTATCAAAGCAGGTGTTGCGAGCCTAAGCACAAAATCGCTGGTATTATTTACACGGAAGTTGATTAACCGCATGACGGGAAACACCAACTTCCCGACACCGACACCGGACCTCGCAGACATTCAAACCAAACTGGATGAATTCGTGGTCTTGGCAACCGAAGCAGAAGATGGAACGAAGCGAGACCGCGTAGCGCGGGATACCGTGGGAAAAGAACTGAAAGAGATGTTGCGCGTCTTGGCCAATTATGTGGCTATGGTGGCAGCAGGTGATGAGAACATCATTCTCTCTTCAGGATTTGATGTACGGAATGAAGCGGAGCCTGCTCCTCCCCTCACCATTCCCGCGGCACTCAAGGCACTACGCTCATCGCATAGCGGTGTGGTAGAACTGGACTGGGATCCTGTACCCAATGCCTTGACGTACCGAATCATGATGACGA
The DNA here is from genome assembly GCA_027214385.1 of Cryomorphaceae bacterium 1068. Lineage (NCBI taxonomy): Bacteria > Pseudomonadati > Bacteroidota > Flavobacteriia > Flavobacteriales > Cryomorphaceae > Cryomorphaceae bacterium 1068. Next base: position 138,774 of record JAPVXR010000006.1, read on the forward strand.
CCAGTGATCCCAATTTGGTGGAAGCCGAATGGACCACGGGAGCCCTCACCTCGAAGAGTAAAGCGGAAATCAACAACCTTACTGCTGGCCAGTACTACTGGTTCAAAGTGCAAGCTGTCGGTCGCTCGGGCATGAGTGGGTATAGCGACCCCGCCACGGTTATGGCCGCGTAAATGAATGCAGTCCCCCTTTGACCAGGGCTATGGTTAGTAAAGAAACCCCTGATTTGCGAACAGCGAATTGGGGGTTTTTGGGATTTTATGATTTAAATTAATCCGAACAATTGAACTAAACCCAAATTGGACTCGGACACGTGTCCCCCGCTGGCGGGGGTGGCGCAGCTTGACGAAGGAGAGATGTGACGGAGGTGGGAAATCGATTCCCTTATCATTCTGGATTTTTTCCTCCCTCGTCTTCTCCTCCGCAAGCTCCGTCGAATCCACTCCCTCCGAAGGGAGACACACAATCGCGTACGATTTATACTTCTTTAATTAGCTTAATTATAACCATTGAACTAGAACCCAAAATAGACTAGTACACGTGTCCCCCGCTGGCGGGGGTGGCATTCTGCGACAAAGGAGAAGAATGACGGGGGTGGGAAGTGAATTCAGAAGGCGAAGTCTGCCCTCCCCCGCCTCGTACCTCGGCACCCCCTCCAAAGGGAGATAGCATCGCGTACATTTTTAAGCCTTGATTTAGTTCATTAGTCCACTTTTTACCAAACCAAAAAATAGACTAGTACACGTGTCCCCCGCTGGCGGGGGTGGCATTCTGCGACAAAGGAGAAGAATGACGGGGGTGGGAAATCGACTCCCTACTCCCGAAACTTATTCTCTTTCGTCCGCGCGTTGTGCATCCCTCGAATGAAGAACTTCACTCCATCTTCTGCCTTTTGCTTGGAAGAATACCCATGGCTAAAGCAAATCCTGGCCTCGGTTGAATCCAAGAGGTAAAACCGCCACTCACCGTTTTTAAAATCGTAGCGGTAGCTATTGAAGTTGCGGTAGCGCTTGAGTTTTTTAATGCAGCGATCTGCCGTTTCTACATCGGGAAATTTTTTCCACTCCAAAAGAGTTTTCCCTTTACTCTTTATAAAATTCACCTCTACCCCCTCCTCCAAATGGTTGATAATGAAATGCGGTTCCATAGTACTGTAGTTTTGGTTAATGGCTAACCAACCTACTTCATGATGCGATGGAATGGCGACGCTCGTCTGTGGTCGTGCAGGGCTGTGCCCTGAGAAATCGATCAATGCGAGGTGAGTTGGTTATTGCCTGATGAAGATAGGAAAAAATGTTTTTTCCCGATGGAATGAAGAATGGCTTTTTGACTTCTGCGATCGCATGAATCTATACTCGCCCTGAATCCACTTTCTAATTAAGCCTATCTTATTTTAAACCGAAACTTAGTACCTTGGAAGCAACCAATTTATACACCACTAAACCAATAAAAATGGGATACTACAAAACAATTGACGGAAAGAAGTACGACGGCGAACTGATTGAACTAGCTGAAAAACTAACTGCCGGAAGCGGCGATGGCCGCATTTCACAAGCTGATGCCGAGAAGCTTTACGACGCTGTAAAAGACGGAGATACGTACACCGACATCGAAAAAGACACCGTAGCCTATCTGCGCGATAACTTTAAGTGGACCGACGCTGCCGATGAATGGTTTCGCGGTGAGGTGCGAAAGTGGGCTGCTACCAAGTAAGACCGTGCACCAAACATGGATTGTGAGCTAGGGTATTTTGTTCAGAGCATCTACCTGATCTTAAAAACCATGGAGTTAATTTTTCGCGATGCCTGATCGCCGGGGCATTTGGCGCGAATATTTTCGAAGTAATATATATCACCGGGTTTTGCATTTCGAATCAACCTTCTGCTGTTTTCGTTGTAGCGGGCACCCTGATTTATGGACTCTATCGGGTCTTGTCTCTTAGCCACGTATACCAAGGTAAAACCCGAGACGCCACAAACTGCGTCAAAATCGAAATGGTCGAGAAAAGCACCCACGCCTCCTTGCGCTTTAAACTCGCCGCTTCCCATAGATCCGCCGCTCTTATTGCTCAAGCGTGCGATGGGATCGGGAGTGCGCTTAACCCTGAAGGTTTGAGAAGCTTGTACAGGGCCTGAGACGCTGACGGTCGCTATGCCGGGTGTCGAAGCATTCACCCTGTAATTGGCACCCCCCGCATGGGCAATTGTGATTCCACCGCTCCCCGTCACCGATAGCAGCGAAGGATCAACACCACCCGTGTTTACAACAATGGGGTTGTCAACTCCAATGTAAAATACATTCATTTTAGCCGCAGAAATGGAGGCAAAGGGCGCAAAAGCCGGTGCAGGCGAAGTGAGTGAGTCTCCGGTATTGTCAGGTGGAGTTGGAGAAACCGGTCGATCGACGTAAACGGTGTCAACCACGTAGACTGTATCGACTTGTCCGGCCGTTTCAGAACTGCTTGTTTCGGGCTGGTTTTTGTTGCAGGCGGTGGCCGCCATTAGGCATACCGTACCCAATAGCAGGTTTAAGGAGGAAGTTTGGCTCATGTCTTTGATTTAAATTCTCCGTACGGCAAATCAAAAGTGTGACTGAAGGACAGAAACAATGCCTTACGAGGTGGTTTTTGGTTGTTTGGTTTAGAACTTTTTAATGGTTGTTGAGAACATATCTCGCCCTACAAGTTAAGGTATATTTACTTACTACCGTCGTGTTCTCCAATGCACACGCAGTAAACGCGCAACTTCCCAAAAAACTGAGCAGGTTCCCCAAACAATCAATCGCCCCTCAGCCCGTTAAAGAAAAAACCAAAATTAAAACCTGATCCCGTGTAACTTTTTTCTACACTTATGGGTCATATCTTTGGGCTATTGCCAATCATTGATGAAACAAAAACCACAACCAATCCTATGAGACTCCTCTTTCTACTGCTGATTCAGCTCGGTTTTTCCATTACGGTATTTTCTCAATCGCAAATCAAGCTGGAAGGAAAGGTACTGGATGGCGTAAGCAAAAAGCCGCTTTCATTTGCCTACGTTACGCTAAACGGGGTAGCATTGGGTACCGTGACCAATGGTGAAGGGACCTTTAAATTGAACATCCCTCAAGTGCACAGCGACAAGAGCATTGTATTCTCTTACCTCGGTTACGAGCGTCAGATCATTGCCATCGATGCCTTAAAAAAGATGAGCCCACTGGTGGTAAGCTTGGAAAAAGATGTGACCCTGATTGAGGAGGTGGTCATTAAGCCCGACAAAAGCATATCGGCGAAGCAGTTGCTTAAAAAGGTGATAAAGAACATCGAGGAAAACTATTCGCAAGAACCCGTCATATTGGAGGGTTATTATAGAGAAACAGTTGCCGAAAATGGTGCATTTATTTCCTATGCAGATGCTGCCGCAGAAATACACTACGCACCCTATCAGGAGAAATCATACAAGTGGAGTGACTACCGAATGGAAGCGCAAAGCTCCATCTCTTCTTTGAGCAACTCCAATATGTACAACGGAAAGAGCTTGCACCGAGCGCATTTTCACTTTCAGACCGTAAAGGACGATCAGGCAAAAGTGATTGATTCGCGATCGAGTAAAAACCTCACCACTACCGATATGTTTGCCAATGTGCAATGCGGGCCGATGGGGGTTTTTAGTAAAGATTATTTAAAGTATAAGGCCGCATTTTTTAGCGACAAGAAGTTCAAGAAATTCAATTACGAATTGGGAGAAGTCCTAATTGACGGAGTGGGATACGTCTATGTATTGTCTTTCAGAACGGCACTAACCAAAGAATTGATGGAGGAGCTGGAGGCAAAAAACAGTTATAAGCCTTATGCCAAGGCGCATCGAAATAAGGTATTGCAAGGGAAGATTTACATCGACAAAGAGAGTTTTGCCGTCCTGAAATTTGAGAGTTCTGTACCGGATGAATTCAAGGAGTACTTCTGCAGTTACACCACGATGAACTACAAGCACTTTGACTACAAGCTGAACATTGAATACCAAAAAATCGGCGATAAGTATTACCTGAAAAGCCTTCGGCACGAGGACGAGTTTATCCTAAACGATACCATTACCAATAACATCACTCCCTACTATGCAGTGAGTCAGTTTTGGGTAGATGAAGTGAAGACCGAAGAGGTGAAGCCGTTTGACATGACTGAGGTATTTGCCAACCTTACCACCAATCAACTCTTTGACCTTCCGCTGGAATACCATGAAGACTTCTGGAAAGACTACACGGCGAAATACCCGATAGCCATTATTCCCGATAGCATCAGAAAAGATATGGAGGGCAAGACGCCCTTGGAAAAGCAATTTGCCGATAAGCACAAGCGAAACGATAGCCTCCCCGCCCCCATTGCCAAAAAGATTCCGACAGAAACGAAGATTCATAAAACTACCTTAACCGATGACTATGCCTGGTTAAAGCAACCAAAGGATCCCCTCCGTAACCCCGACATCAAGGAATACCTGGTGGCGGAGAATGAGTACATGGACAATTACTTCATTCCGCTCAGGAAAAGCCAGCGAGAGCTGTTTGCGGAGCTCACCGCCCGACTGGATAAAGAGGATGAATCCATCCCCGCTGAAAAGGATGGCTATTGGTACCAAACCAAATGGACGGAAGACGATGAATACCCCATTTACCTGCGCCGAAAAGAGGGGCGCGAAGAATGGGATACCCTGATGAATGTCAATGTGATGGCGAAAGATTACGACTACTACTCAGCGGGAGGAATTACGGTAAGTCCGAATACCAAATTGATGTCGTACTACGAGAATACCACGGGTAGCGATAAGGTGATGGTTAAGTTCAAGAACCTTGAAACGGGGCTTCCTATCAAGGACTCCCTGACGGATGTATCAGGTATCCTTTGGCTCAATGACCACCAATTGCTCTACACCATGCAGGAGCCCAAAACCAACCGCACCTACCGCCTGAAGCTCCACGAATTGAATACGCCTCAGAATGGCGACTCTTTGCTCTACGAGGAAGGAGATTACCGATTTCAGATCTCGATCTCGAAATCTAAATCGAAGGATTACATCTACATGAGCGCAGGCAGCAGCAATACGAGTGAAGTACACTTCATGAATGTAGAGGCCGTAGAGGAAGGGTTTCACCTGATGGCTCCGCGAGAGGGAACCCACGAGTATATGGTGACGGATTACGCCCACGAATTTTACATTATTAGCAATAAAGACAACCCGAATTTTGAAGTCTTCAAGTGTGATGAAAGTGCTTACAACAAAAGCGATTGGAAGAGCTTCCTGCAACCCAAGAAAGGAACGCGTTTAACCGAATTTGCCATCTTCGATGACTTCCTCGTGCTCGGAGAAACGGAAAACATGGAAAACCGCTTGAAAGTCATTGAGAAGGAAAGCGGCAAATCCCGCTACCTGAAAATCAAGGAAGACCTCCATATGGTTTCGCTCGGTTACAACCCGAAGTTTGATACGGACACCCTGCAGTACTCCATTTCTTCCATGAAAATGCCTGGAGAAGCATGGAATTACAACATGCGAACGGACGAGAAGCGATTGGTTAAGAAGCAAGAAGTCAAATACCACTACAGCGGAAGATGGATCAAGAACAAGAGGGTCTGGGCCGAGGCGCGCGATGGTACGAAGATTCCGATTACTCTGCTCTACAGAAATTGGGATGTAAACAAGAAGAACAGCTACAAGCGCATGTACATGACTTCTTACGGGAGTTATGGAGCGGGCAGTGAATCGGGATTTAATAGTTCCATCTATAGCTTGATCAACCGTGGTTTTGTTTATGCCATCGCTCACGTGAGAGGCGGAGGAGAACTGGGACAAGCCTGGCACGACGGTGGCAAGATGATGAACAAAAAAAACACCTTTACCGACTTTATAGATTGCGCCGAGTTTTTGATTGAAGAGGGTTATGCCCGAAAAGGAAATATCGTGGCACAAGGTGGAAGTGCCGGTGGCTTACTAATGGGAAGCGTAGTGAATATGCGCCCTGACCTTTTCAAGTTCGTTATTCTGGATGTTCCCTTTGTAGATGTGATCAACACCATGCTGGACGACAAGCTTCCGCTTACCACCATTGAGTACGAGGAATGGGGAAACCCCAATGACAAAAAGGCTTTTGAATACATGTTGAGCTATAGCCCTTACGATAACGTGTCGGCTCAAGACTATCCGCATATGCTCTTTACCACGGGCGTAAACGATACCAGAGTGGGCTATTGGGAGCCGGCAAAAATGGTAGCTAAATTACGTGACGTGAAAACGGACGACAATCTACTGCTCCTGAAAACGAACTTGAGTGCCGGTCACGGTGGTGGCTCAGGCAGATACGATCGGTACAAAGACATGGCTTATGAATTTGCCGTGATCTTCGACATTTTCTCTAGCGATATACTCGAAGAAGCGGCAGAAAAGGCCGCCGCCGAAAAAGCAGACGCAAAGAAATAGACGAGATCCTGTCATCCGCCTTCGGCACAAGGATTCGGAGAGAAACGAACAGAAAACAAGCAAGAGCAATTAGTACCCCGTATTCAGTGCTTAATGGCAAGCATACTGCAAACTGATCACTGAAAACTGATCACTGAAAACTGACCACTGATAACTGAAAACTGAACTCTGAATACGCTACCGCATCAAAATCCTCGTCTGCGACTCTTTGGCACTTTGCCCTTCCTGCTCGCTGTCATCAAAAAACTTTCTGAATGTTCTCATGATGACCAAAAAGGATCCAAAGCCCATAAAAAGAAAGGCTTGGAATAAGGTATAAATCTTTAATTCTTGAGTCCAAGGTTCGGTATATAATCTGAACGCCGTCGTTCCAAAAAGGTATAGGAGCAATAAAGTCATGAAGGTGTTAATTCCCGTTCTCTTGATGTTGATATTTTCCCTTCTGAACTCGGGAAGATAAATCTCCAAAAGAAACTTCGCTACCACGCCAATTAGCACTACAACGGTGGATATCATCCAACTCTGCCAATTTTCCATACTGTTGGTATTTAGTTAGTAAGACAAACTCACTACCGTAAAGTTCAGCAGATACGAGGTAAGATCCACCTGTGTTTCTTCATGTTGTGAACACCACAATACCTCTCAACCTCTGAAGGACCCGTGGTGATTGACATTCAGGCCTATTTTCGAAGGGGCCTTCAGGGCAATCCTTGATGTAATGATAACATTGGCTTTTTGTGTTCGGCGTACACTTAAAAGGACTGTAAATCAGCGCAAAAAGGAGTCAAGACAGGCACGAAAAAAGCCATCGCTGAAGCGTTGGCTTTTTACTTTAGAAGTTCACTCCGCCAGTTGGATGGATCCATTGAATACATACGATCCTTTTTGAGAAAACAATGGTGGCCGTTACGAGATAATCAAGCCAACGGCCACCGTACTATAGAAGCTAGACCTTACACTCTTTACGCTACGCCTGAGCCCTTATTGCCGCCAAAAAGTTTGCCGAATTGCGGCAGGCTGACCTTGCCCGACAATTGGCTAACAGCACCTGAGAAACTTGCGATGACACCGATAGCTCCCGCCAATGCGTTGAACATATTTGGCATCAACTCATAGATAAACAGCAGCATGGCAAGGATTAGCAAAAGCAGCGCCAGACGGATCTGACCCCAGCTTCCGTTCTTTTTAGAAAAGCGCTCGATGTTCATGATTTCCGTGGTGGAAACTCCGTTTTTCACAAAGAGGTTGAAACTGCGGTGAAACAACTCCATGCGATAGTTATTTCGGTTGTAGCTCAGGATACCTTTTCGTTTCAACTTCATCAGCATAAAGCTGTCACGGGCATTCATTAGTCCGTCTTCGGCCAGATCGTAAACGATAAATCGCTCTTTGACCGAAAGGGAATGCCATACGCTGAAGTAGATGGGCGAGTAATAACTCTTGTTGAGGTAATCATCGTAGGCATCGTCAAAGCCTATCTGCCCGTTGATGGCGGCACTATCACCAAAGCGTTCCTTCTCTAGCGGTAGCAAGAATTCGCGGTAGCTCCTAAACCACTCCTTGAGGTAGAGCATAACCTCACGAGACGATGCAGCGGCTTGAGCTCCGGTATTCATCTCGTACCATTTTTCCTCTATTTGAGTGATGGTTAGATCAGAAAGAATCACGCTACCCTTATTATAGAGAACTGTTTCTTCCATATATCGTGTAAGCTTTCTCAAGCGATTGAGGTATTCGTCAGTTACATCTTCGGGAAACCAGAAGCGGATGACGATGGCTTTGGCATTTACCAATTCAGGTGGAATATGGACTATGTCGTATTCCTCATCGAGGAAGGAAGTATTTCTACCAAAATCGATAAATCCCAAATCAGCACGAGTTAGTTGGAGGGATTTTAGAATGGTAGTTCGGCGCGACCTGGGAATACCCACCAGAAATAGGCGCATTGGCAAATTGGTTTCTAATTTATGGGCCTGGTATTTTTCCAAGCTGTCGATTACGCTATAGGCGCGCACTCTACCGCCTTGTAACTCGGGGGAGATATTGAATACGATACGGTTTAAGAAAAGGCGCACCAAGGCATAAAGTAAGAGTAGGCTGAAAATGAAAAACAGCGTGTTTCGACCAAATGTACCTGAACCGGCTTCATTGCTTTCCGCCGTATGGGATTTCTCAGGCCTTTTTTCACTTTTACCCGAAAGGCTATCAGCCGGGTTCGGGTCAGGTGCGAACTCTTTCTTCTTTTTACAATATCCATGTCCTTTTGCGGAAACATAGAGCGGATCATACGAATAGCGATTTGCAAAGAGCGAGAAAATGGGCTGGAAATAATGAGCGTATTCATAGGTCTTAACCTTTTGGCTAATGTCTGTACCGAAATAAAGCTCATCGGTCATAAAGGTCTCCCATTCTTCGTCGAGATGAAGTTGGTTAATTTTGGTCGTGATGCTATTGTACTCTCCGTACAGCTGCAAGAGATCAGCATTTTCATCTTCGAGTTGTTGGTTAATTTGATTTCCCGAAAGGGCCTGAAACGAGTTGGCAACAATTTCTTCGCACTTATCAGATATGAGGAAAAATGGGAAGACCAGAATGGCGAGAATCCAAGCATACATGCTGAAGATGTATACGTTTTTCACCGTTTTGCTCTGCAAGATAAATTTGAGCTTGTGAAAGAGGCTGCTCCTTTTGAGGGCAAAAGGTTTTCCTTTGGACTTCAGCATTTGTTTGTGTACCAACAATCCAAGCGAAATGGCGATCAACGTGTAAGCTGTCAGAATAATTTTGTCAGGTGCACCGCCGGGAATGCCACCCGGTAAAAACAGAATGGCACTGAAAAGGATTATAAACGTGGTAAAAAAGTAGCCCCTCCGTCGGAATAGTCCTTTTGGGGAATCGTTGTAAGAAAGTAAGAGTGGCCTCAACAATCCAAAGAGCAAGACTTGAACGACACCATACCTGATGAGGGCGCTCAGCCCGTATCGGTATAAGAATACACCGATAATCACTCCCAGCAAAGAGATGATGCTGAGAAAAAGATAGGTCAACCCATCCTGACGCTCGGGAAAGATAGTGTCGTAAAAATTGGATTGACGAAAAAACCTGGATTCCTTTTGATTGATGGAAAAGAGTGATTGAAGAATCAGCAACAGAAAGGAAGCCATCAGGATTCCAAAGCTAGCCAGCGCTGAGAGCAGTGAGGTAAGACCTGTATGCCACTCTACTAAATCGTGATTGGCAAAGGTGATGAGAAAGAAGGCAGGGTCTTTTCCTCTTTGAGTGACAATACCATCAATGGGGGTAACCTGCCCTATGAATTTATCGCGGCCAAAATCAAAATGACCCTGCAGTGGCTTACCGTATGTGATGGATTGGTCAATGAATTCCATCCCGACGAGATCGGTCCTGAGGTTTTTGAAGTTGTTCTTGGCCTTTTTGGAGCTAAAGAGCACATTCATATCCCGATCGATCAAGGCATAACCAAAACCCTCGGGCGGTATGCTCCACATCAGCGATTTGAGGTCTACACTAATACCGTTTATTTTATCTCCCTTCGGATAGGAAATAACTGCCTCCTTTTGAGCGCGGGAATAAGAGAAAACCGATTCGAGGTATAACTCTTGGAAATCATGATTGGGATGCACAAGAAGATAGGCGTCACTGCTTTTAACCTTCTTGATGTAATCGCGACCTGAGAGGTTGACGTATTTTCGAAAAAACTTCCCAATATCACTTACGGTATCCCAATTGCAACCAAACTCGTCGTAGGGAAGAATGATGCGCTCTATGGTGCCATCGGTGGTTTCGAAAAATTCATGAAAAAGGATGTCATCGCTATTTTTCCAATACCCCATGGAATCGAAATCGAAGTCTTTAGTATGCGTTACGAGCGAATCAATCTCATTGACAAAATTCCCCTTCATCCGATTGCCATAGTGTTCGATGTCATGCTCCAACTGATGCTCCACCTCGCTGTAATGGTGAACGGTAAAGAATATGAGTGAACCAAGAAAAACCACAAAAAGCAAGGAGAGTGCTGAGAGGAGAACATCCCGATCGCGCAATCGTTCCCATTCGTTAATCACGAAAACCTTGATCAAGGGTACTGCCCCGATGAGCGTAAAGGTGAGCAGCAAAACCAAGATCAAAACGAAATAGTCAATCTCCCGCAGGTATTCGTTGTAATCATCTTTACTGATAAATCCTGATAAGTAAAGACTTTTATCACCCAATTGAATGTATCTCCGAAACTCAACGTAGGGCTTGGAGTTAACTTGCGTTTCAAATATATTGACTCCGAAGCGGGTGGCTATTGAATCGCTCTTGTCACCATCAAACTTTCGCATTGGGTTAATGACTCTAGGGTCGCTGCTGTAAAACACATCTTCTGAATCAGCCGAATGAAGAACTAAGCATTGGAAAATCTCATTTTCCATGACATCGCTCAAAAGAGTGTCTAAAGTTACTCTGGCGGTAAATTTCTCATTGGTGAGCACATCTTCTGCTTCGACCTGAGTGCGGCTTGGTTGGACAGAGCCATATGGAGTTTGATATAAATAATTCTTCGTATAGTCGCTGCTCTCACCCCCCATTATCAAGAAAGCTTCTTTTTGCATTCTCATTAGGTTCCTTAAATCCTTTTCAATCGCCACTCGTTGAAGGGAATCTTTGTTTGCTTTCTCCCTTAGTTGATCGCGGAGTGCATTGGTCAGCGAGTCGTTCCTTACTTCGTGAATGTGTTTGAGCTCCAAGTATGCCGGCTCCCCATCACGACTGTGGTGAAAAGTTATATCCGGTTTTAACTCTTCCCATTCTCCCGTGTAGATAGGTAAGGGTTTGATATGATTGGAAATGATGGTTTTTTGAGCATCAAGCCACCATAGCCTGATGTCGCAACTATCTCCTCCCGGATTTATAATTGTATCAAAATTGAATCGATTGATATTGACTGAAACGTCCTGAGAAGGATAGTCGGCCATGTATGAAAGCTGGGTATTGGCATCGACCCGCTGCCCCATAAAAGACTTTAAAAAATCTTGTTTATTTGAAATCCCTTCATCTATGCTGGCTAGGGTTCTTACTCCTTTATTAATTAGGATATCCTCCTTGTGCGGAATGTAATACTGAGAATAGTAAAGATAACTCCCAACCACTAAGGCTAAGATGACGTAAATTACCATTGCGGGCGTAGATACCTTCTTCATTTCGATCGATTTAATTCAATTCTTATACTGGCAAATCCAGGTTAAACGAGTTCTTAACCCGCCTCCATCAATAGGTCGACGTAGGCATCTAAGGTGTGTGCTTTCTCAGAAGATTCATTGGCGTTCTTAATCGTGACGAGCCCACTCGACACCAGTCTTTCTATATTTCCTCGGTCAGCATTAGACATATCAGAATCGTATGGCGGCTTTTGGCCAGGCGGCAATTTGGGGTAATCGACACGCTTGAAATTCTTGCGATCATTCTCTGTACTTAGCGAATCGAAAAGCAATGCTACCTGGTGATTGACCATATCCAGGCCTCCGTCCATCATGATCTCGGGAGTCTTCTTGGCCCAGTCCAGCATTCCCCATTTGTGTGCATCAGAGGTAAATCCTAATTCGGGCCGCCCACCACCTGTTCCCAGCGATAGCAGGAGCATATTCTTGGCCGTGGGAAATTTCTTGTTGGGATCATCCTTGTCTTGCCAATCGGGGAAACGAGTTTTCCGCCCTTCTGCGTAGGCACACATAGAAGGATTGTTGGCAAAAACGCCTCCATCTACATTCACCATTTTGTCCTTTCTCGCACCACCAATCGAGAATATATGAGCGGGGTCAAAATAGGTTGGTGCAGCAGAGGTGGAGCGAAGAACATCTTTTACCAAAAAATCTCCTGCACCCTCGTCATCCTCTCTACTGTTAAAAAACAGAGCGTCGCGGTAGGTGAGATTGTAAGACGTGATGATGCAGGGCTTCAGCAATTCACTTAATTTCAAAGAGCCCAATTTCTCATCAAAGAGTTTCTCCAGATTTTTCGCTCCAAACTTTGACGCCTTGAATAGCCTCTTGAACATAGATTTTCGCTTGATGGATTTATTGAAGATCGTTTCGCCGTGTTTCACGTAGAAATCAAGGGCATCTTGTGCGGTGTACTTAGGTCTGCCATTCTCATCCGGCACCAAAAGGAGTGCACCGAGAATAGCTCCCGTACTTGTTCCGACAATCATATCGACATAGTCTGCCAGCCTGGCATCAGGACCCTTGACAGCTTGAATTCTCTGCTCCATATAAACGAGAACTTGTGCGGGTATCACTCCTCTGATTCCTCCACCATCGATGGAAAGAATCCTTACTTTATTTCGCGTTTCCATATTTTTATTTTAAATTTTTCCATGATTCAAATTCAACTCCGTTGGGTCTTTGCAGAGACATCAGTGATCTCATCTCCGTCATGCGGCCGTCTACATATTTGTGATTCACGCCTGAATACCAACCCTTCTTCAGCAGTCCTTTCAGCTTTTTGCGCTTGGCTATATTGTTTTCGATGATATGAAATACCACTTCCACATGGTTGTGCTCTTTCACGTGTTTATCAAATACTTCGGTCATCGCCTTCTTCTTGCGGACCAACTCTCCGGCCAGATCGCCTTCGCTTAACGAAAGGATCGGTGGGGGCCCGTAATGATCTGAAAAGAGAATAGAGGGATGGGCAACCCCATGTACCTTAATGAGCTTAGGATACTTCTTCCGATACGTCTCTCGCCAGCTTTTATAAGACAAGCGTGTTCTTTTCTTTCCCGTAAGTTGGTAGTTGAGAAGCCCCATGGCTTTTTGGTAGCGGTCAAATTGATCTTCGGGAACGAAAAACGGCGATCGAATGGGAAGACCTTGCTCCTTGGCTACCTTGAGGTATACCTCAAAGTAATCTTCAAACCACGATAAGGTATTGTTGTGGCAAGTGAGGTGCCTGATCTCGGTAATTCCTTTTAGGGCTTCTATTTGAGCATGAAGCTCTCGGTAAAGGCTATCGAGCTCGCGCGTCTTTTCTGCTTTGCTCGCTCTTCGCACCTTGTTGTATGGTTTGAAAACTTTTCCATTTACAAAATTCTTGGTGACTTGTGTCAATGGACTGCCCGAACAGGTGGTGAGGTGGCAACCTATCTCCAGGTTCACTCCTCCTCTCTTGGCAGCGGCTTTCAGCCGCTCTATTTTCTTACTCAATCCGAATCCATTCGGAAAAACAGCCACACTATTGATTTTTCCTGCCTCGGCGGCTTGGATCACCGCATTATCGATTTGGTCATAAACGCCAAAATCGTCAGCTGTAAAGATGACTTTCATAGTATAAAGGGTATTTTGAAATGAAAAATGGAAGCTTGAACTCAAGAAGAATGAAATCCACCTGAAAAGATGAATACGTCTAAAAAACTTGAATTAACGGCTTGACAAATGCTCGCCTAAATGTTCTGGGCGAAGGGTATTTGTTCAGGTTTGGAAGGTCATAGTTAAAGGGAGGTTAGGTTAAAAATCAATTGGTTGAGGTCACAATGTAATTATTATTCGACAAAGGGCTACAGGAAATTTCCTGACCGAAAGGGGGGTAAAACCCTGTAAGAATTCAGGAAATTCCCTGAATTTAATCAAGAGGTCGGGGCCATTCAGAAAAAATGTATTACTTCGGATGAAACTTTTAAACCTTAAACTATGCCGAATACAAATCCTCATAGTATTGCCTACAGTGATGCGAAACAAATGATCGATGAATACCGTCGTTACCCACGTCCTATAGTTGGTTCAGAAGACAGCCAGGGACAATTGATTCAATTGGATGAGCTGAGTTTTTCGAAGTCGGCACTTCAAGTTTTTGTTGGAGTTCCATGTGATTCGATTCGTATCTTTTTTGCTGTCGATGCCACGGGGAGAGATAGCAGCGGTAATTTAACTTTCCCCCAAGATCCGGCTAAGCAGACTTATACCGCGATTATAGCCGGGGTTAAAGATGGAGCGATTGTTCACAGTACGGCATTGGATAAATTGATTAAGGGACCGCCTCACCCGATTGTAAATCCTTAACTACCGAAAGACTCTAAAAATGAATTGAAAGGGCAAATGGTTGAAGTCATTTGCCCGCTCATTTTTTTACTCCCGGAATTAGCACAGAATGACCGCCGAAGATTTTTTGAACACCTTCGTCCGCTATGGGTACGGCCCTTATTTCCTCATCCTGATGAGCGGATTCCTATTTGGCATCATTCGTTGGAATCAACTATCAAAAGCAGGAATAGGCGTATGGTCTATTGTAGCCATTAGCTTTCTCATAGAGTCAGTGGGATCTTACCTTTTGATCGATACCGTTCCATCCAACAATCCTTCATTTCACCTTATCAATTGTTTGCACTTTGTAGCCTACGGATGGACATTTTCAAAATTTGCAATCAACCCTCTACTTGCCCGAATTTTCCTCTATGGGGGAGTTCTGCTAGCGGCATACTCCGTTGCCAGTACTTTCTTAATTGAAGGAGTATATAACTATCCTACCCGGGCGATTACCGTTTTTAACGGGGCAATGGTTTTGGGAGCGCTATTCATTTTTCGAGATATGCTTAAGCAACCTAGTCCGGTTTCTTTGCCAAGGCAAAGCGTCTTTTGGTTTGCTACCGCTACACTTATCTTCTATTCTTGTACATTCTTCACCTATGCTCTGCTTAGTTATTATGGAGAACACGGCGAATATTTACCAACGTGGGCTAGGTATCTAAACCATGGGATGAACTATTACCTCTACATTTCATATATCATTGCTTTGTGGTTTGATTCCAAAAGAAGCAGTCATTAAATCTTCAAGCAGATAAAGCATGCCGCTAACTCAATGTACAGATGACCACTGAAGATTTTTTAAATTTTTTCGTCTTTAGAGGTTATGCTGTCTACTATTTGATTCTGATCAGTGGTTTTCTTTTTGGTTTAATACAATTCAAGCGCCTTTCACTTGCTGCCAGGGGAGTTTGGATGATTATTACCGTAAGCCTTTTTCTGGAATTGATTGGGAGTTACCTATCCATGGTGATTAGAAACTCTAGTCCGAGTACCCATTTCGTAAATATCTTTCACTTGTTAGCTTACGCATATGCCTTTTCAAAATATGCTACAAACAAAAAGCTGGAGCGCGGTTTTATTATTGCCGGTATACTGTTGGCATGCTTCGCTGTGATCAATCTGGTGTGGATTCAAGGACTCTACCAAAGCCCGACGAAATCTACAATGATGCTGAATGTAGCCGTGGTCTTGGGCTCGCTGATCACCTTTTACACCATGATAAAGAAGCCCAGTCAAACACCTCTGTTGAAGCAAGAATTATTCTGGTTTAATACCGCTACCCTCGTTTTCTATTCGAGTACTTTTTTTCTCTTTTGCCTTGTACGATTATTATCTGAAACGATACTATTCAACAGGAGAGTACATGCCCGCGTGGGCCACAAATCTGGTTATAGGTATGAACTACTATATGTATAGTTCGTATTTCGCGGTGTTATGGATTGATTCAAAACGGGCTACCAAGAACATAGTTGGAAAGCCCTGAAGGAGATTGGAAAGCTCAATAATTTCTAAATCAATAAAAAATCCCCTGCCAATGCATTGGCGGGGGATTTAGAGCTTGGTCTTACAAAAGCTCATGTCTCATAGCCCGGGACAAGGTGTGGTTAGCGAATGAATAGCTTATTCTTTCTGTCTTACTCTGAGACAAAGGTAAAGCCATGTTTCGGATCACTCTACAGGAAAAACCCTATTTTTTTTCAGGAAAATACCCCCCTTTCGGTTGGGGAAATCACCCCATGAGTCTTTTTTTCCAAATGTCAATTTCCTTTGGGTAAGAATAGAGTCACTCCACTCATACTTCTTATCTTCGACCTATCGCAACTGATAATAGGAAGAATGCAAAGCGAAGAGTTTGTACTCATATTCGGAACTTCACTTTTTTTGATTTTAGCAGGATTCATCGTGCTTTTTGCGGTTCAATACAGGAAAGAACAGTTGAAGTTCACTATTGAAAAGCAACGCTTCAAGCAAGAGATTCTACAAGCTGAAGTGGAGATCAGAGAGAAGACTTTAGAAGATGTGGGCAAGGAGCTTCACGATAATCTGGGACAAATCGCCTCTTTAACGCGAATCAACTTGGCAGGAATGCGATCAGGACACAGCAATCCCGAGAAGGTAGATCAATCCATTACCTTAATGGATAAGCTCATCGAGGAAATGCGCAATCTTTCACATCAATTGAATGATGGCGTTCAGATGCGACTCAGCCTTTCTGAACAGATAGAACAGGACGTAAGAAGATTGAATAATTTAGAAGGTCTAGAGGTATGTTTTTCAATGAATGCACCCGCCTTGCACATGTCTGGAGATAAAGCCGTACTGATTTACCGCATTTTTCAAGAAGCACTAAGCAATGTTCTCAAGCATTCTCAGGCAAACGAACTCAGTATACGTGTAGAAGAGGAAGAAAAAAATATTAAATTAACCGTCGAAGACAATGGGATAGGACTCCCTGTAGAGAATTTAAAGCAAGACGGTATTGGTATGAAAAACATGCGATCGAGGGCCGCATTGTTGGGAGCTGAATTTTCAGTATCCAATCGAAATCCCAAGGGAACTGCTTTATCCTTAAAGCTGAACAAAGAAAAATTGAATGAGCAAAATTAGAATTGGCGTTGTAGACGATCACAGGCTTTTCAGAGAAGGTATTGCAAATATGATTGAGGACTGGGAAGGACCTTATGAAGTTATTCTTCAAGCCGACAATGGAGTCGACCTAATGAAAAAACTGGAAGAGAACGAAAGCGACCCACATATCCTCATTATGGATTCAGAAATGCCCTTGATGAATGGAGCTCAAACCACCTTTAAGGTCAAAGATGAATATCCCGAAATTATGATTCTTGCTTTGACGATGCTCGATGGAAGAACGGACTTTATGCGATTGGTTAAAGCGGGAATAGATGGCTTTTTGAATAAAAATACGAGTCCCGAAGAGGTAAGAGAAGCCTTGGACCGACTAATCGATTCAGGCCATTATTTCAAAGGAGGGCAGCTAGATCAAATGCTTCTTCTTCTTCGGACCAACGATAGTCCGTTTAAAGAAGTTCAATCATTGACGGATAAAGAGTTGATGTTCATCCAATATGCCACATCCGAACTAACGTATAAAACAATAGCTGAGAGGATGTCGGTGAGCGAGAAAACCATTGATGGCTACCGTACAAAGGTTTTTGAAAAGCTGGACGTCAAGACGCGTGTAGGTATGGTCATTCGCGCCGTGCAAGAAAAACTGGTGAAGCTTTGATGCCTCAATCTTTTAGCTTCACAACTATCAATTCTAATTTATTGTCGAAATAGTTAAGCAGGATCGATTCCATTTCAATCTCTCCTTTGCATACCAAATACGCCCTTCAAAAAATAAAGTAATAGCTCATACCGAAATTCCAAATCGTCGTTACGGCAATGGCCAATAATTTGGCCATGTAGAAGTTCAGCCCTACTTTTTCGTTAATGAACCAAAGGACGCTGTTATTGATCAGCAAGCCAACGAGTCCAACCCCTATAAAGCTGAGGCACTCCGTGGAGATGTCGGAGTTAACGCTTTCAAAACTCCAAATTCGATTGAGCCAATAATTGGAGGTCGCCGCAGTGATAAACCCAATACTATTGGATACATATTTATTCAAGTGAAGTTTTTCTTTGCAGAGATAGGTAAGCAAGAAATCTACAAATACACCGCTCACACCAACTATACCGAATTTGATGAACTTGCGGATTACTTCTGACATTGCCTTCAGTTTAACTATCCCTATTTTTTTCCAACCTCATACCTCTGTGACTTTCGTCAAAAGATCCTTCATCGTACACCATATGACCGTTCACCCAAGTATTGGTAACTTGTGAGTGAAAGGTGGTTCCTTCCAAAGGAGACCAACCGCATTTGTAGAGAATGTTCTCTTTGCTCACCGTCCACGGTCGATTCATGTCTACCAGGGTAAGGTCGGCGTAGTAGCCCTCTCGAATGAAACCGCGTTTTTTAATGCTGTATAGAATCGCGGGATTGTGGCACATCTTCTCGGCCAAAAGCTCCAATGTGACTTTTCCTTGCTTCACAAACTCGAGCATCGCGACCAAAGCGTGCTGGACCAACGGAGCTCCAGACATGGATTGGAAATATGGCTTATCCTTTTCCTCCCATGCATGTGGGGCATGATCGGTTGTGATAAGATCTATCCTTCCGTCTATCAAGGCTTCGAGCAATCCTTCTCGATTTTCCTTGGACTTGATCGCAGGGTTCCACTTGATCTTCTTGCCCAATCTTTCATAGTCTTCATCAGAAAACCAGAGGTGGTGCACACATACTTCTGTGGTAATACGCTTTTCCTCTAAGGGAATATCGTTGCGAAAAAGATCTGTCTCTTTGGCGGTGCTCAAGTGAAGAATGTGGAGGCGGGTATTGTGCTTTTTGGCAATGTCCAATGCGCGCACCGTACTGGAATAGCAAGCTTCCACACTCCGAATGATCGGGTGAAACTTCACCGGCACATCGTCACCGTATTCCGCGCGGTATTTCTCTTCGTTCTTTTCGATGATCTCTTCTCGCTCTGAATGGATCGTGATGATAGCCGGACAGTTGGCGAAAAGCTTCTCCATAATCTCGGGGCTATCGGCTAGCAGGTTGCCCTTTTTGGTAAAGTACAGTCCATCGTCCGAAACAGCCAGTAATTCCGAAACATCAGTTGCCAGCACCTCATCGAGGTTATCGGCATTGACGCCGAGCCAGAAGCCGTAATTGGCCAATGACTTTCCTTTGGCAATCTCGTATTTCTCTTCGAGCAGCTCCATGTTGAGCACGTTGGGAACGGTATTGGGCATATCAATAAACGAAGTGGTTCCACCTGCTATTGCCGCTTTACTTTCGGTATAGAGATCGGCCTTATGCGTAAGTCCGGGATCGCGAAAATGCACCTGCCCGTCGATCACTCCCGGAAAGAGTACCTTACCTGTAACATCAATCTCTTTGGCGTCTTCCACCTCACCTACCTCACCTACTTTGGCGATCAATTCACCTTCGATAAGGACGTCGGCCTTGATTACTTTTCCTTCGTTTACAATATGGGCGTTGCGGATGATGGTCTTTGACATGTATGTTATTTCAAGTTTCCTCAAAGGTAAAGTTGTCATTGAAATGAGAATTCAATATTCAGAAAAAACACGTTGTAAGCTTCAGTGTTAACCGAATCAATTCAGTACTTTTAAAATGAACCAAATAATCCAAGCTATGAAACACACTATCATCACTGCCTTTTTTCTCCTTTTTATTGGCACGCTCCATTCCTTCTCCCAATCTTGGATGACGGATAGTTTGAAATGGAAAGAGACCCGAGAACTAAATTTCGGAGATACCTACACGACGAGTTTTGTGGTTTGGGCAACAGAGTCAATCAATGATACTATTTATCGACGTATCCATCTAACTCAGTGCTCTGTTGCACCAGTTGCAGACCTTTTCACATGTCACTTAAGAGCTGAAGGTAATCAGGTATTTGTGCGTGTTGAAGGCCAAGAGTATCTACTCTACGATTTTGATTTAGAAATTGGTGATGTTTATACCCCTCAGATCTGTGAAATGGCTGGTGAAATCCAAGTATTGGATGGAAGCTTCGCAAATTATGAAGTTACTGAAGTCTCAACCACGATAATCAACGGTGAGGAGCGAAGAGTAATTTCATTTGACACGTTTGGCTCAGGAGCGTATGATTTGCAGTGGATAGAAGGGGTCGGTTCGAATAAAGGCTTATTTCACGGTACGGAGGTCTGCGCCATTGATGTCATATCCAGGCTTACTTGCTTCGAGCGCAATACGGTAGATGAATACATGAACCCTGAATTTGACACCTGTTGCGTTTTTGCATTAAGCGATGAGCTAAGTGATATGGGTTCGGCAAATGGTCTGGTGGCATACCCAAACCCCATCTCCTCATCTGAGGCCCTGAAGTGGTCTGAAGGATTTGAAAGTGGCCATCTAAGTGTTTTTACCCAAGAAGGTAAATTGATATACAGTGAAGAAATCTCCAAGCATTCTAAATTAACTCCGAGTGATATGGGTTTATCCCCCGGACTTTACCACATAAATCTAGAAGTGGAAGGCGAGCTGCTTCATCAGAAAATGGTTGTCTATTGATTTATCGAAAGACCGAAGTCATTTTCCGCCATACCCGCTTATGCAGGGGAGCCTTTACTACTGCTACTGAGAAAGCAACCATATTGTCCTCAGTGACAGCATCAAAATTCACATTGGTCATCGCTCGATTTGGAACCAACATTTCCTGTCTGGTAGTACCGATGTAATTAAAAACCAAGGTAATTTCAGCCAATGAATCAGACACCTCAGAAATGTCAAGTGCATAGTTACCGTCAAAATCTGTGGTTGTCCCTATTTCCGTTCCCTTTACCATTATGGTTGCAAACGGAATGGGCTCCCCGTCACCTTGGTCACTAAAGTATGTTGCTTTGCCGCTGATGATAATGGAATCTTGTTGAGAGGTAGTTGGTACGGTAGAAGCTTCCGTTTCTTTTAACTCATTACCGGATACTTCCGGAGTCTGTTCCACGGGAGTTTTGATCTCGACGCTTTGACCTTGAATGACGCTTGGCGAAAGCAAGCTTAACAAACTCGCGAAGGAAGCAATGGGTATCAAAGACCTTTTGGCGGTTCTCGAACTGCCGTTGCCCAATTGATCGGGACTGTACAATCCGCAAACTGCCGTTTCGCTTTTGGCGTGCGCAAGCGCTATTTCACGACTCGACAGTTTACGAAAATCAGTGATGTGCTTCTCGCATTTCTGGCAAAGTCGCTTCTCTCCCACCCGCTTCATATCCGACCAGTGCTGATCGCATGGACGGAGGTTGGAAAGATTGACTTTATCGACTTCGTGCATAAACGGTTTTCAATATTCATGACAATCTATACAAATGAAGTAGTCTTGCCTAACAGCTTAACAAAGATTCGAAACTTGATTTGAGGAAAGGGAAAGACAGAGAAGGAAGGGTTGAGTTAAAATGATACGTTAACGCTACATTCCCAAGAGCGGCAAGTGCTTTACTTTGTGGTAAGTCAAGGCCGTTTTGACACAATGCTTTAAAGCCTCTACCGGTAGTTTCTCATCAAGCGAAAAGACGAGTGCACGATTGCCCTCGTAGTTGAATTCAGAGGGATAGATTTCCCGAAAGGTGGGCACCAACTTACTCGTACACTTAAAGTAGATGGCGTATTGATCGGGAGTTTTTGACTTCCAATCCATCCTAACGGTGCTCCCGTGCTTGGCGAGGTAACTCGGCTCTCCCCATTTGAGGGTTTCCTCCAGCTTTTGAAGTCCGTCGATTTCAGAGGCAGCTTCGAGCACCAATTCCCGAAGCTGTTTCATTTGGGTTTTGACATTGACAGGATAGCCAATAAAAACTTTATTTACAACAGGGTTGGAATCGACTTTAATACTTCTCTTTAGCACCATTTTTAGTGTTGTAGAATAAGCTCAAGCACATTAATTGATCAGAAGTTTCTTTGCACTAACTCCCTTCGCAGAAGCAACTTGAAACAGGTATACTCCTGCGGTTTGGTGGGGTAAGCTGATGCTGGTTCTATTCTTTAAGTGGACATTATTTCGTTCAAATACAATTCTGCCTGATGTATCGTAAAGCCGTATGTCAGAAATATCCAAATCCTTTGATTCGACAATGAGATTTCCATTAAAATCGATCCAAGCATTGAATGAAGCAAATTCTGCATCCTCTGATCCTAAAACAGTGCAAGCAGAAACCACCGCATTCTCATCGTTACAGCCTTCCCCATTATTAATTAGAGACAAGCTATTTGCTGCTAGAATGATCCTACAAAGCGAAGGTGTAGTATCACATGCCATCAAAGACGGGTTACCACCAAAAGACAATTCATCAATATCGTCGACTTGAGGAAGGTCAATCGAAATCAGAAGAGGATTGAGTCCCACATTCAGTTCTTCAATATGTGTTAAGCTTGGTAGCCCGCTTAACACCTCGATAGTAGAGTTCTGAAATATTTTGAATTCTCCAATAGAACTAACATTAGGGAATTGTGGAACTGTCGTCAAATCCGTATTGTAGATTCTCAATTCGGTTAACTCAGTCGTATTTTCAAATACTAATTCTTGTTCAAAAGATCCTGCATCTGTTAGTTTAAAATGCCTCAACCCCTCAGTTTGCTGTAAGGAAGACATGTCCAATTCTCCGCTGACATTGGAAATATGAATTCCTCCCAGATACTCTAGAGAAGGAAAGTGATTCAAACTGCTTACTGTAGTTGAATTTTGACCAGAACTGTATCCCAATCCTCCTCCAATATGGTTAAGCAACGGAAAGCTCGTTGGAGTTAGTAATGAAAACTCATCAGGCCAATTATAAATAAAATTCAATGCACCCTTGATATATTTCAAGTTGGTGAAGGCAGGCATTTCTTGAAGCTGAACAATCCAAATCCGCAGACTTTCACTAAGCCCCGGACCAGACAACGAAAGAGGGCCAACAATACTGTCAAGTTCCGTAAAACCTAAAATAACATCTACCTCATCAGCACGAATATTGAGAGAAGATAGTATTGGAGTGTTTGCCGGAAAATCAAAAGTTCCCACCTGATCAAGCCTTATATTAAGTCCGTACTCCGTAATTTTCAATTCGTCCGAATTCATTCCAATGGGCACTGTCAATTCATCTATGTATTGGGGTTCGAAATACTCATTCACTTCAAGGTGAATTTTTTCGGCTTCTTCTAAATTGTGAAAACCGTTAAAAGCGCCTGCATTGTTGGCAGAGATGTGTATTTGCTCAACTTTGGTAACATTCTCAAATGCCGATAGATTTACCAAGTTTGGACTATACTGCAATGTAAAACGGCCCAAGTTCGTTAATTCACCGTCACCAAGAATGGATTCCAAATATTCAAGACCAGATATTGTGATGTAAAGTTCCTCACTATTTAAAACTGGAGTCGGAATATGTATAACTCTGAGGGAATCTTGAATCCAATAAGCACCATTATAATAAAATTCCATAGGGCCTATTGACTGAAGGCCCGAAAAACGAGGTGACTCAGTGACAAAAGAGCAGTGATCCCAAGCAAATGATCCGATTTCGGATACTTCAGCAAAATCGGGACATGGCCCAATCATTTGCATCCCATTGAAATACATAAAACCGATCTCGCCCGAAATATTCGTGAGTGGCTCAAGACTGAAATATGAACCGCTGAGAATTAAGTCACCAACACTCGATATATTTTCTAAACCTGTTAAAGACCCGGGAGGTAATGAGTCAATATCTTGGACAATCGCCTCAGTTAATCCTCCTATTCTCAATTCTCCCTCTACAACTTCCAAATTAGATAGAAGGGATAGATCCAGATTTTCACTTGTCGTGCTTATTCCTAAATCTCCCGCAATCTGACTACAGTCGGGATAGTCCGTTACGAAATCTATTATTTCTTGTTGAGATGTGAGTAGAACATCTCCTTCGGGGCATTGGGAAAAGAGAGGGGCGCTAATCAGGACAATGAATAAGGTGAGAAGTCTCATAGTTTTGGTTTTCACTTTTCAAGGTAAACAAATCATTCAGTCCAAACATGCTCATACCCAACAAAAAAGAGTAAATACTTGGCTTCCCACCATGTGTAGTACTCTTTTTCATATCAACCCTAAGTCTATCCGGAACTTTATGCAGCTCTCAGAGACAAATTTGAAAATGCTTTCACATCTCCTTCCAGTCGGGATGCCTCGCAACAAACAACCGTACATAAGGACAGTAGATAACGGTTTCCAACCCTTCGGAATCAGCATATTTTAGAGCGTGGAGAGCCAATGCTGCTGCTACCCCTTTTCCGCCGATCTCCTCAGGAACCCATGTATGCATCAAGTAAATCTTATCACCGCGAAGACGATAGACCAACTCTCCTTTGTGTCCGTCTACCAAAGTTTCGAATTGGTGAGTATCCGTGTTGTTCGAAATCGAAATACCGGAGTTGGGTTTCATCACTTTCGGGACTGAAGTTTTGAAATCATTTCGGAATTTAAGGGATCGGCATAGGCGCCATACGCATCTACCATCGTCCCTTTGATAGTTCCGTCAATTGATGATATGGCGTAGACAATAGAAGAGTCGTCCGGATTAGTCATACCCTCAAATCGAAAAACGTGATCGATTTCAAAATCCTTTGGGGAAAGAATCAAATCGTCAGCTAAACAATGAATGCAATCTGGTTTTAGATTGAAGTCTTTGGTATAGCCCATTTCGGTCAAACCATTTACTGCTTGTGAGAGCGTATCGTATGATAAATTCATGTTTCAAAGCTTTTGAGAATAAACATGTATTAAAAATATGAATAATCCCTCATCAACCAAGCATGCCGAGTAAGGCTATTTCTTAATCTTCGAAATGGTCATACCAATTGACTTAGAAGGTTTGTCTAAATCTTCATACGCAAGGGCAAGTGCTTCCAGTATCAAATCCCTTACATTTTCATTTCTGTAGTCGGACGGTTCATTGACAGGGATGTGCCTGATTAGTTTTCCCGTGCCCTTCAATAACGCTTGAGGATCTTTCAAAATGGCGCCTCTGTTGAAGCCTAAATTGACATGGCTCGTGTAAATCGGTAACATCACAAAGCCATCAGACATCTTTTCTGAAACGGTGTAAAGTGAAGTCAAGGCATGAGTATGATACAACAATTCATTGCTGTCTGGGGCCAGTTCTAAAATATAGTTCCGCAGATCGACGTAGAGGTCGATCAAGTCCTGGCTTTTAAGATTGAGTGGGCTCTTAAAGTCGGAGTGGATAGGTCTTCGTTCGTTCATGAAAAGAGAGACGACTAAAATTTGGTAAAACGTCTAATGTTCTATGCCTGCGAAGGCAATTCCCGTTAGGCGGTGCATACCGTAGTTTAAGGTAGAAAGATCATTGAAGTTGAATTTTGAGACATTGTCGTGACCACAAGAGCGGGCAATCACTTTCATCAAATCGGCGCTGGCTTCGAAGAAATTCTTCAATTGTTTGGCGGATTGATCGATGATGATTCGCTGCCTCAAACTCTCTTTCTGGGTGGCAATTCCCACAGGGCAATTGTTGGAACTACAAGCCCGCATACCCAAGCATCCGATAGCTTGAAGAGCTGAATTGGAAACGGCTATGGCATCTGCGCCGAGCATCATGGCTTTGGCAAAATCTTCGGCCACGCGAAGCCCTCCGGTTATCACAAGGGTTACCTCTGTTGCACCAACTTTGTCCAGATGCTTTCTGGCTCTTGCCAAAGCGGGTATAGTCGGTACGTTGATATTATTTCTGAGAATAGTCGGTGCGGAACCTGTTCCACCGCCTCGGCCATCAAGAATAATGTAGTCTACTCCCACTGCAAGGGCAAAATCGATGTCGGCCTCAATATGACTGGCGGCGATCTTAAAACCTACGGGAATTCCATCCGTCTTTTCACGCACTTCTTCTGCCACTCGTTTAAAATCTTCTGCCGTTTTCAAATCGGGAAAAGCCGCAGGCGAAATGGCCGTTTCACCCTCTTTCAATCCGCGCACCTCAGCAATCTCAGCAGTCACTTTATGACCTGGCAAATGGCCTCCTGTTCCCGTTTTGGCTCCTTGGCCTCCTTTGAAATGAAATGCTTGGGCCTTCTTGACTTTATCCCAAGAGAAACCAAATTTACCCGAAGCCAATTCGTAAAAGTACCTTGAGTTACTTTCTTGCTCTTTGGGTAGCATACCGCCTTCCCCACTGCAAATCCCAGTGCCTGCCATCTCTGCTCCTTTCGAAAGAGAAATCTTGGCTTCGCGAGATAAGGAGCCAAAACTCATATCAGATACAAATACGGGAATTTCAAGTTTCAGGGGCCTCTTGGCTCTTGGGCCGATTACCACAGAAGTCTCGACAGAGTCTTCATCCAATAACGGACGACTCGCTAACTGAGCAGGTAAGAATTGAATGTCTTCCCATTTTGGAAGTGTATTGCGATCCACTCCCATTGCCTCTGATGGTCCATGATGCCCAAAATTCTTCAACCCATTTTTGGCTAACTGTTGAATAAAACCTGTGTATGGCTCAGTATTCTCAGGGTGGGTATCCGCATACTGACCTAAGTATTCATCGCGGTTAAAGGGCTGAGGATGCTCAACCAAGTAATCATCAATTTCTTGCTCGTCAACCCAAACGAAACCATCCTTGATCTCTGATTTGAACTTGTGAAGCACTTCGCTATCATTGTACTCCGAGACACCCGTATCGTAACGGTAATCCCAGCCGTGTAATCCGCAGATTAGGTTGTGGCCTTCAACATGTCCGTCAGCCATTAGCGCCCCTCGGTGAAGACACCTACCATACAACACGGAAACGTTGTCATCGTATTTAAGTACTACCAGGTCTAACCCTTTTATCAGGGCATGGTGCGGTTCGCGGTCTTTTAGCTCTTGAAACTGGATCAATTCAATCATATAATGATGGATGTTTTTTGTAATGTACCAGAAGGCCCATTTTATTGCAATTGCCAAGGTACTAAAATGACCCTGAGGCAAAATAAAAAAGACTCCCGTGGGGAGTCTTTGTAAAGTACCGGATACTC
This sequence comes from Cryomorphaceae bacterium 1068, assembly GCA_027214385.1. Lineage (NCBI taxonomy): Bacteria > Pseudomonadati > Bacteroidota > Flavobacteriia > Flavobacteriales > Cryomorphaceae > Cryomorphaceae bacterium 1068. The sequence goes on from JAPVXR010000006.1 coordinate 165,890, forward strand.
TCTTTACCTAAATCTATTGATTGGCTTTGATTCTTTCCTCGAAATTATCCCAAAGCGTTGGCAAGAAAGAGCTGTCATGCATTTGGCGGAGTGCATCCAGAGGTGAGTCAACGACTAAAGCGATTTCTTCGAAACGTTTGTAATCAATGCCTCGCTCTTCAAAGTTAGCGCGGATGGCGGCCATTTGCTCTTCGAAGATGTAGCCAAATTCATCGAGCCATGCTTCAAACTCTTGATCGCTTAGCTTGGTAGTTTCAGCAAACGGCAGTGATGCACCGAGAGCTTTAGCAGTAGACGTTTCCGCTTCAGTAGTTGTATTTGCCGTTTTTTCAAAAGGAACATTTTCAGCCTCACCGGAAAGCATGGCCATGATTTGGGCCATTTGATCTTTCAGTTGTTCCATCTCATTTTCCAATGAGGAAACGCGATCTGATAAATCGTTCTTATTCAGGCCCAAGGCTACATTCACCAGAGCGGGAGCTTCGTTATCTGAGGACTCCCATGCTACTCCTATTATCTCATTGAAGCGTTGAGTAGGAAGATCAGTACCACTGACTGCAATAGCCATTCCGTCGTTATTACCCGAAGGTAAAATGTAATCGCCGGCCTCTACTCTACCCACCACGCGGATGGGCACCTGACCGAGAAAAGCGATTTTCGCGAAACCATCTTCCTTTCCTTCGGGAGGCATATTTCCCAAAACAATGGGATTGGTACTCACAGCGAGGTAATGATCTACGTCAGCAGTGCTTTTGGATACCTTACCGTTTTTGACGCCTACCACTTCTCCCGGACTCAGGCGCTCACTCTGGTTCTCTTTCTCCAACCACTCGGCATAGTCAGCACCTCCTGAGAGGAAAGCCACACCTACGTTGAGTTCATAATTAGCGGTGAGCTCTACCCACTGGGCTCCGAGCAGAGCCGTATTGGCTACCATTACCCCGGCTTCAAAGCCATCAAGCTGAAAACCACAAGCCACTCCCTCGGCAGCGACAAAAGCTTGCTCCAAACCGCCCATGGTTACATCCCAAATAAACCGAAAGCTGGACTGCAATTGACCAAGTGTTTGCCCTTCAATTCTTCCTTTAATTACTCCCGACCCGTTAAAGAAGCTCATGAAATTCTTTGACTGGGACTCTCCTCCGTCTACCCGCACAGCTATACCTTGGGAGGCGCCTTGAACACGCAAGGGATATGAATTGTAACTGGTTTGTGCACCATCCAGATCAGCATTAATGGTTACCTGACCATTCAGTGCAGAAGCTGCATTGACGCTTATCGAGCTGTTCATCGTAGTACTCCCCTCAACAGTCAAGTTTCCCGTGAGCGCTGTAGGGCTTTCGTTGAGCACGGATACCGGGCCATTTAGCACAGTGGTATTGGCGACTTCGATGTCTTCAAACTCTACCTTACCCGCAAAGCTTGCATCACCCAGAACATCCAGAGTCCCCGTAAGCAGAGTCGGTGACTCATTGTTCACATTCAGACCATTGTTGAGATTGGTCACATCGTCTACCTCTAATGTACCCGTTAATACGGTTGGCGCCATATTCGCAACGGTCAAATCACTGCCTAAGGTTGTTGTTCCTTCCACCTCTAAAGAGCCTGTGAGTCTGGTTGGAGCTCCATTTTCTACAATCAGGTCGGCATTGAGTGTTGAGACGCCGTCCACATCCAGTGTACCCGTAGCCGTAATGTTTCGGTGGAAGGCATAAGGAAGAAACAGCAAGCCTTGTCGCGACAACTCTTCAAAACCATTGTTGTCGTATGCCACTTCTACCCCAAGATCTTTTGGAAGTCCGTCCCAATCTATTTCCCTAAAGAGTTGATTGCTTTCGGCAGTCATATCTCCCTGACCGATAACTAGATTTACCATTCCATAAGCGTCGGTGGTGGCATCGTGTACCTCTTGGTAGAGCACATCGCCTGTGTTTTGGTAGATGGTAAAGCGCAATTGCACCTGACCATTGGAGAGGTAAAGCCCTTCAATATCGGAGCCCGGAAGCTCAAGCGGATTATTGTCAATAATCACGGCTTGGTAGCTCAAACCATCGGTTTGGGCATTTAGCGCAAGCGCGAAAAGAACAGTGAAGAAGGTAATTATCAGCTTTTTCATTTGATCGATTTTGATTTGAGGCAGTAGGTACAGCGTTTGAAATTGAGCAAGATGCCCAAGCTTATAGTGCCAGTTCGATAGCGTAGCGTCTCATCGCTTTGGTTGAGCGGAAAGCCCATTCCATAATCGTAGCGCAAAGTGATCGCGAAGTTTTTATCGGCGCAGTAATTGGCTCCTAATCCCCCTTTGGCAAAGAGAAACGGAGAATCAAACTCTTCGGCACCTTTTAAGTCCTCAACGTCGTTGTTGATGGTTCGTGAGCCATTGAGCATAAATTGAGGTTCGACAGCCAAACGAGCGAAAAAAGTGAAACCCGCTTTCTTAAAAAACTCTCCCTCCGCTCCCAAGTTGAGGCCGAGGTAATCTGTGCGGTAATTGTAAGCCAGATCAAAGACCTCGTAGCTCCCGAAAGTTTCGTAACGATTGTAGGTCACAGAACCTACTGCAAAAATGCGATCGCTGAGTTGCATTCGGTAGCCAACGGCTGCAGCGAGGTTTGACTCAGGGTACTCGTTTTCTAAACTTTCTCCCGTCGAGGATTCATAATCGAATCGTGAAGAGACCCGACCGAGCTCAAAAAAGACTTGCTGCGCAGAGGCGAAGCCACTCAAGGTTATGCAAAGAATCAGTAGAGATTTCTTCATAGTTTTTGAATTTTAGTAGCATATTGACCTCCATCGGTATCTACTTGGAGGATGTAAAGGCCTTGGGCAAAACCTGATAAATCGAGCCGAATGATACCGTCCCTTCTTTTTTCAAAAGTTCTAAGGAGAGCACCGTCGGCAGAGAAAACCCTGATTTGCATCAGCCCTTCCCCGGCTTTGGTGAATTGTACTTGAATCGATTCGCTAAACGGATTAGGAAAGACTTCCAATTCTACTGCTTTGTTTTCGGCACTGCGATATGTGAGAACAGCAGGCTGCAGAAACCCCTGTCGAAGAGTGATCTTATTAGATTTAAAATTTCCGATGACGCTTCCCTGACCAATGGACTGTTGAACCATTAGACCCGATGCTGAGCCGCTGGTGATAGCTCCTGAGTTGGTTAAGCAATCACGCTGAACTTGGGCTTGGCACGAAAGCCCGAAGAGAAGGCAGGATGAAACAAAAGCGAGTAAGAATTTTGGCATGGATCAAACCTAGCCTACAATTCTACCTCTCGCAAAAATACAGAGTGGACAAAAGGTGGACAGGATTATAAACTACTGATTACCTGACCTATTCGCTCTCTATAGGTCGCAGTAGACCGCCCATTTATACTCAACATAATTGCAAACTCTCACAGCACTCGACCCGAAAGCAACGTCGAATTCTACTCTCATTCCACAATAAAATGCCTAAGCCCCTTCTCGTTTGAAGGGGGCTTAGGCTAACCAAATTCTTCTTATGAAGATGTACTAAGTGAAAGGCGCAACGCAAAAAGCGACCCACACTCTTTTAAGATGTGGTGCGAAAATAGCGGCATTGATGAGTTTTAATCACTTCACGCAAAGCCTTAACAATAGCATATCAATCGGGAAGTATTGAGTTGAGGTTATGCTAACATTAAAAATTGCATTATTCAGAGTTTACGCTGAACAGTTCATCAAACTTGGTAGACATTTCAATTCGGAATAGTGTACTTTTATACAAAACCAATCAAAATGAAAAAACCTTTACTTGTTTTAGCTGCGTCTGTTCTATTTGGCAGCCAACTAGCCAATGCCCAGTCTTGTGCAGATGTATGTCCTGCCGTAGGCCTCAGTTCATCATTTGAATGGATTGCAGGAGTAGACATCGGACCTCTTTTTAATATTTCAGGAAACAATGACGGATACCAAGACTTTGGCGACGTCAGTGCCACGTTTGCTGCAGGTACTACTTATTCATACCAAGTAGGCGTAGGCTATGGAGACGGTCCTTTTTCCGAAACATTCTCTGCTTGGATGGACTTCAACCAAGACGGAGATTTCGAAGATCCGGGTGAGGAGATTTTCACCGATTTTGGGCAGTTCCAAGTATCGGGAAGTTTCTCAGTTCCATCTAATGCGGTAAATGGAAAAGTGAAGCTACGCATCGCGATGGGGTTTGCACAGGCCAACCTTTGCCAGAATGTTCCGGAAGGAGAGATAGAAGATTACTGTGTGAACATGGTTGGAGGAATTGATCCTCCCAACCCATGTGATGTAAGTGCACCTGTAACCGGATTGTCATCTACCATCAACCCTAACAATGTCCAATTGACTTGGGATCCTGTTCCAAATTCTGTAGGATGCCGTGTTCAAGGTGGACTCTTTGGAAGCTTTAACGTGAATAAGAACCTCATTGGAAACGAAGTAAGTTCACTTACTGTTCCACTTGCCAACCTAAGCCCAGGTACATACAACTGGAGGGTTACATGCGCCTGTGAACTTCCCCCCAACTTGACATTAACTCCTTTCTCAGCTGAAGCATTTTTTACCATTGAAGCAGGAATTGAAGTTCTCGGCAGTCAGACCCTTTCGCAAGAAATGAGCCTAAGCCCCAATCCTGCCGCAAGCAATTTAAACGTGGCAGTGACTTCAGAGAGCGATGCAGCCGAACAAATCATAGTAACCGATCTGCTAGGAAGAACGGTAATGCAAGAAAATGTAAACGTGATCGAAGGGATGAATAACTTTAACCTCGACGTAAGTTCGTTGACCACGGGCACCTACATCTTGATCCTTCGCGATGGAAACCAACAGATGACTTCCATGCGCTTTATCAGAGAGTAAAGGAACTGATTTAAACCCGAATCCCCCGTGCTGCGAAGTCGGGGGATTTTTAATGTTTTGGAGATACCGAGGTCGCAAAATCCAGAATAGTGCGACTCGGTAAAATGGAATTGTTATGTCTTCACGTAAAGCGGAGCCACCTCTTTTACCCTCTTCGCTTTGACCTCTCGAAAGAAGAACTTCCGAATACCGATGAAAACGAAAACCATCGCGGTATAGCCGAAGAAGAAAGGCAGAATAAAGGCTTCCAATCCCGTGACCAACATCACGGCTATGACCAGGAGCTGAAATCCCAAACCGAACGTAGATAGGATGGTCATAAACCATTTTGGTAATGCAATACCCTTTTCTGCATGGGGATCCAACGCGTATATGGTCTTATCAAATGCGCCATAGAGCAGTTTGTACAAAGCAAAAAGAACATTGACATGCTGCTGTTTTTCGCCTTTTAAGGCAATGGGCGTCTTGGTCTCAAACACGCGACTGGTAGTATCGCCATCAAATTTATTTCTCAATATCACATAGTAGTAATTGTAGAGCGTACCCTGCAATTGCAAACCAATGAATGCCCCAACAGCTATCCATATTTTGGTATCGGTGGTGTGCCAAATCGTAATGAAAATGAGGGCGTTCAAAAGGATATCAGCTACAGAATCGAGATAGCGCCCTGTATATGAAGGCTTTTTCTTTACCCTTGCCAACTCCCCATCGGCGGCATCGAGGATGGACTTGAAGATTAGAAAGAAAGCAGCTGGCCAATAATACCCCTGGAGTATACAGTAGATAGCCAAAAGGCCTGAGATGATAAACCAGAGAGTGACGTGAATAGGCGTGAAAGAAGTGTTCTTTAATCCGTTTGCGATCAGTTTCGCTACAGGTCTTCCATAGTCTGAAAGATCAGTGAATTTATGCGCTTTGGGTAATTTGGACATGTACTAGCATAGCAACCGTATTGTGGAATATACCAAATAGTAAGGCGACGAAGGTACGCTTAAATCGAATGATGTGATTTGATCTCTCGATGCTACTCCACAATCGGATGAAGCCTATTCAGGATTTTCAGTTTATGGATGGGTAGGAAAGCACTATCAATTTAAGAGAAGACGGCAAAGAATCTTGCACCTCCGCAATAATATCTACTACTCACACATCGATTGAGTTTGCTTGTTTTTCCATTGTATCCAGTACTCCTGCAATCCCTCGCTTGTGGTTTTCAGATCGCTGATATCCAGTTCGTGATTGTCCATCAAAACGCCACTGAGCTGCTTCTTTCTGGCTTCCAATGCAGGTGCATGATTCCATCCGCCCACATGATCAAATGATGTATATGCTTCACAGTCGGTACCCACACGTTTGAAAGGAATTTTCAGATAGTAGATCACATTTCCGCTTCCCATACCCTTTGTGGTCATTTCGATCTGGTCGAAGTCTACTTTCGAATACTCTCCCGCTTTAAATAGCTCCTTCAGCTTGACGCCAACCGCTGCTGACATCTTGTTAGAGAATTGATGGGCTACGTCTGAGCCATTGATAAATTCAGCTCCTTTATACTGCCCGTAGCATTCGCTATTGGAGCATTCGATTTCATCATTGTTATTCATGAAGCTGCTGAAGCACAGGAAGAACAGCAGAGCTGAAATAAAAATTGTCAAATGCTTCACCATTGAATTCATCCGTTGCTAGTAATATAAACCACATAAAATGGTATTCCACCAAAACTAATGGAAACTATTCAAGATTGCCTCAAATTCCTGAGTGTACATGATTCTGTAAAAACGACGTATATTTTCTGTAGAATACTATTTATAAGGACATTAATTTTATTCGTTCGAATCGTATTAGGCACAAAATTTCTATCTTTAAAAAAATGCCTTTCCAATGAGACAATGCTACACACTTCTCTTTATTTTCCTCTGCTTTGAACTAAGCGCGCAAGAAACCATCATTTATCAACCCGGACCTGAAGATGGTAAGGACGCCTTTATCTACACGTTGGAGCCTGAGTTAAATGTCGGCGATCATCAAAATTTCATGGCGTCAGCTTGGACGAATGGCCTAACCCCTCTTGCAGTCAGGTGCCTTATTGATGTGATTCCTCCCGATCTACCACCTGATGTGAATATTCTGGAAGCCAAGCTCTCATTGTACTCCTACGACTCCTCTTCGAACGGACCACACTCTACTCTTTCAGGATCCAACAATGCCGTATTGAGAAAAATCATCGAACCATGGGAAGAAGAAACCGTGACGTGGGCTAACAGACCTGCAATGACCACCATAAATCAGGTGCAATTGCCTGCCTCTACAGCGGCTATTCAAGACTACCTCGACATAGATATTACCATACTGGTACAAGAAATGATTGACAACCCTGAAACGGGACATGGGCTTATGATCAAATTGGCAACCGAACAGCCCTACAGAGCGATGGTATTTGGCTCAAGCGATAACGATAATCCTGAGCTCTGGCCAAAAATTGAAATTACTTATGAAACTACTCTTTCATCGGATTGGGGTGAGTCTGAATCTGAGCTTACCCTCTTTCCAAACCCAACATCAGAAATAGTTCGAGTGCAAGGAAAGGAATTGAATGGTAGCGAATTGCGTATATACGATCTAAATGGCCGACTTATAGAGAGCTACAAACAATTATCTGATGAGCTACTCGAAATAAATGTTGCTCACCTTGCAAACGGATCATATGTGGTTCAGCTTGTTAATTCAACGGGGATCTCATCCAATCACACATTGGTTATAGCCAGATAAAGCAAGGCTGGCCAGGCAAGTTATTCTCTGGTTTTTGAATCTTCCTTCTTTTCGTCTTCGTCATGAGACGATTCGTTCTTGAGTTGTTTCCACTTGACAAACAGGCGCACCCCTAATCTGGCAAACAGAATGATCGCAAAAACCAAAATAATGTTGAAACCTGTCATTTGCTTTGTCGTTTGTCCGTTTGCCTAGATCAGCATATGCTTTACCATACCAAGTACATTCATTAAACCAAAGAGTGTAAACTCTAATTAGCTCCCGGCTTTTACCAATTCCCAAAACTCCTCGCGGTTATTCGAGTGCGGAAAGGATTCATTCGGAACGGGCTTATCCAGAAATTGGCAGAGTGGCTCCCACCCTTCCTTCACTTGAAATATCAGCAACTGATCAGCGGGAATTGCTTCCCTTACCGCTTTGCCATGAGCAATAAATCCTGCGATTAATCCTTCACGGTCTAATCCATCAGGAAATCCCGTTTTGGTGGTGACCTTGTTCACCATATTCAACCATTCGTGCATCTTTTCAGGTGCGTCAGCTCTGCCTTCCAGCAATTTATAAATGGTTGAACCAAAACTATCGGCCCAAGATTTAGGGCTTCGCTCCGTCAATATAAATTTTGCATTTGGGTACTCCTTGATCAACTCACGGTAAAACCCTGCCGTTGGCCAATCTACCGCGCTATTGAATCCATTGTAAATGGCCTCCCAATCCGCCTTTCCATTTAAGGCCTCCGACCAGCGAGATACCTGCACCTCCATATTTTTAAGCACCTCTTCCATGTGGTGACAAGGACCATATCCGAGTTGATTAATCGCCATTCTGAGTGAGTAAGTACCGGTACGACCAACACCCACTCCGATAATATCAATTGCCATAAGTTTATTATTACGTTTTAGTTGTAAGGTTAGACCAAACGGAGGTTCATGAAATTTACCCCTGCTGGTTCATGCTTAGCGCGAATAAGGTATGCAAAATAGAAAGGCTGTTTAAGAAACAGCACATCTTCGAGCCCAACCAACTTATTCTTAACTTAGTGAAGCTACTCGAACGAAAAGACGTCAAAGTCTTTTGCATTAAGCCTTCTTATGAAAAACCTATTTCTATTCCTGACGGCCATAGGGATATTCATTTCCTGTGATAAAGATGATGACAATTATTGTAGCTCTGCCAGCGATCCGGACTACTTGGTTTTTGGCCATTTCTATGGGGAGTGTTTTGGTGAGACATGTGTCGAAACCTTTAAGCTCACCGACACCAAATTGTATGAAGATACCATCGATGACTACTCCGGTCAGGATTTAGCCTTCATCGAATTGCCAAACGAGAAATTTGAACTAACCAATGACTTGGATGACTTTTTCCCCTTGCAACTGCTCGGTGAAAGCGAGACCGTTTTCGGTTGCCCCGACTGTGCTGACGGTGGCGGACTGTTTATCCAACACTCTGTCAATGGCAATCTACAGAGCTGGAGGATAGATCAGGAAAAAAACAATGTTCCAAGCTATCTCCACGATTTTATGGACGAGGTGAATGAGAGGATTGAGCTGATTAATAATTGATACTAAACATAGCCCATGGCTTAAGGGCATTTTCTATGGTGCATACACGTCTGTTCGCAATGGTTTCAACCATTTCTCTCCATGGCATTTCTCCCAACGATGCCTATTGATGCAAAGTGCTAACCACCGCTATTTTTGGTCAATTCCAATAATCTGATTTTTTCCGGCTTAGTCGATTTCTTAATCTTGAATCCGTACTTCTCCAGTTCCCGATTCAACGATTTACCTCCTTCTTCGTAGTTCCAGTTTAGGTCGATATCGAAAGAATAGTCTAGTCCTGTTTTGTCCTTCACCGGTTGGTAAATCTCATTCTCAAGATATTCAATCAAGTTATACGACGAAACGTTTCTGCCTGAATAATTGGGTCCCCTGAACTCGACATATCTGCTTTCCTCCGTTGATTGTTTCGGCAATTTAGCCACATCTACCACTTCCAAGACATACACTGAATCCCTTTCTGTTTCTATTAACTCTGCACGCACATCTAATTCTGAATTCAGAATATCTTTTGCATTCTGCAATAAGTCTTTTTGAAAATTCTCACTCTGTTCAAGACTGAAACAGTACTTTTTCTGAGTCGATGGTTCTTCTTGGCTATAGATCCTTGCAGCAGACGAAAGCTCATAAAGGTCGGTCATCAGTCTGTAGATGGAAACATTTCTAAAGTCCAAAGCTACCGGCTCACCTTCACCATTTCTCCTGATCTCATTTTTAAAGCTCAGCTCCTTGTTTTCAGAAGTCAACTTGTACTGATAATCCGCGCCTCTGTATTCTTTGCTCAAGCTAACGTCAGAGGCAAGAGTCACTGTTTCCGCCAAATCAATTGGCGCGCCTTTGATCAAATCATCTATAACCTTATCCGTGATTTTATTAGGTGAGGTAATTCCTTGTACGATTCCGTTTCTATCGATCAAGATAGCATGTGGGATACTCGTGTAGTCGAAGATTGCGACATGCATTGTATCGAAAGCAATCCTCAAAGCCGTTTCTGTGTTTTCAATGTATCTCCTCAGATTCTTCTTGCTATCTGTCGAAACCGTTATGATTTCGATTTCATCTCCATAGGCTTTTTGAAACCCCTCCAATTTCTTCATGGCAGGAATACAAGGCGAACACCAAGTAGCCCAAAATTCGATGATGATCGGTTTGTTTTGCTCGTCAAGACTAAACGGTTTCTTATCGGTGTTGAGAATATCAGTGAAGGTGTAACTTGGAATCGGTTTTCCAATCTCAACGTTAGCAGCGTTTCCCGCGAAGGTGAATAGAAACATAGTGAGCAATAGAAGATTGTTTTTCATAATAGAAGCTTTCAATCGAAAAGACTTTTTTGTCATTCACTCGCAGGGTATTACGCATGATTTATAAAGTCCACATCCCGTGTACTAAAGAAAGTTTGTCAAGCTTCCAAATACCCGTACGCGAACTACTAAAGAATGATAAACTACCCATCTTTTTGAAGAGGATTAGTAAACTGCGTCTCATTGATGCTCATTGAAAATTCATTTGAATAGACCGAATCTCGTTGAGTAGTCAGCTTCAGCCTGCATCTTGTGTGGAAGTCACCACTGCATTTGATGCCTCTGCTTATCATCATATGCTTAGGTGGTAGCAGTTGCTCGAAATAACTATTTCCACACCAACTATTCGACCAATACTCGATTGGCTTCCAGTCACCATTGGTATCCTTAGCCTCCACGATCAGGATCAAGCTTTTATCTTGCAAAGTAACTTGGGCGTATGCGTCCTCTGATACATTCGCTACGTAAATGGGAAAGCTCTTGACATGCTGAATTAAGGTGTCGTCCTGAAGCACCTGTACACTATCATCAAAAAACCTGTAAAAAAGATAACTGGCCCAGATGGGCTTCTTGGTCATTGACAATTCATTGATGGTATCGACGATTACTTGTAGGCCATGATTTGATCGCGGCAGGTCGGCAATTTCCGTGGGCATGAAAAACTGAAAGGATAGTTTAACATCATGTTTGGATGGCCCTGAAAGATCAAGTGTATCCGCAATGGAGTCCATTCGCTCTACTCTATACCAAGCATTGAGCATATATTCGGGCGAGAGGCACAAAGTCGTGGTGTCCGTAATTCCCTTGATAAAGGGTATCTTGAACTGAGCCGGTTCTCCCTTTTTAGATGTCTCAAAACCCGTTAAGAAAACTGCTGCCAACGAAAAGAGAAATAAAAATGAAAAACCAAAAAAACCAGATTGAATGAACGGCTTATTTCTCATTTCCTTCAGATTAGCATTCACTAAGGAGAACGAAGAATGACTGGAAGAAAGTATATGAAAAGTGCTTGTTCCATTACAAGCACTTTTCTTTATGAATTATTACAATGTGCTATATAGCATGACCTCTCCTCTAATTCTTTCTCAAATAAATACTTCCTGAACCTGCGTCCAACTTCATTTTCACACTGCCTGAATTCGACTTTAGACTCATTTTTTTATGCTTACTAAACGGTTCAGTTTCTTCCTTTAAAACCTTGAAATCAATATCACTTAAAATACGACTCGCGGTAGCATCAATGCTCAAACCAGCGTCTTCAGGTAGTTCCATATTGATGTATCCGTTTTCGGTAATGAGTGAGTACAATTTTGACGGAGTGGTTTTCTTGAATTCCACTTGAATATTCCCGCCAATTGTATTGGCAATAACAGGGCCAACGACATCCGTGAAGCTGACGGAGCCGTAAGAAAGGGAGACCTCGACTTCCCCCTTAAAATCGGAGATCTCTGAAGGTTGAGATCCTGAAGTCACAAAGAAAGTATTGGAATTCTTCTTTGAACAATCATCCGTATTCCACAACAGCTTCACCGAATTGGGAATGGTGATCTCGTACTTCTTATCAAAAGCCCATGCCTCCATAAAGTCAAACCCACTTTCAGATTGGTAGTCTCTAATAATAAGTTCACCGGGATTTTCAGTAATGTCCAAATACAAATTGTCGGCCGGGTCTTTAGATTCTTTACCGAGTGGTTTCAAACCTTTCTCTAAGCTTTTCTCCTTTCCCGAAAAGGACATGTAACGTATGTTTGAACTACCTGCTATGGAGTCCAGTATCAGAACATCACTTTCCAACTGATACGTCAAGCTTTCAAGATCATCGAGCTCTTCGAGTTCTTCCAGGTCATCGAGATTATACACAAAACGGGCATTCTTATTCAGGCTCTTTATGATCACCTCATCACCGTCATATCCCTTTATTTTCAAATTGGCTTGTGTACACAAGTTCAGCGTACCCGAGCTAAATTTTATCCGTTTTTCATTGTCTTGCGCATAACCTGCATTGACGATAAACAGTGCGATGAGTATTACTGCGATTCTATTCATGGTATTCAAATTATTGTTCATTAAACATGGCCAAACTGGCATATGCATTTCCCTTGACCAAAGGCAAGGATTCCGTGTCATTAATGATTTCTTCAAGGGGTGCTTTGGCGCGTTGCTCCCTCAATATCGTGACCGACTTGATGAGCTTCAATTGCACCAATGGCTCCTTTTCTTTTGCTAATGCTTCGATGATGTTGTCTCTTACCAGCTGATTATCGGGAAAGGCCATCAACGCATCAATCACTGCCAGCTTGGAATGGGTGTCAGAATCCTCCTTTAATATTTTAAAAAAGGCAATAAGAATCTTCTCATCTTCTTTCTGCTTTCTATTTAGATCTTCTATCTCGTAAATGGCTTCCAATCGCGTGCTGTTCGTTTGATCCTCTCCCAATGCCAGTATAAACTTATCTCTTGTCTCTATTTCATCCAGTTTATTGAAAGTAAATACTGTGCCTAGCGTTACCAAAACAAGGATGGTAGCGGCAATGGACAAGACTCTTATTCGCTTTCCTCTTTTGGAATCTGCAGAACCATGCAATTCGCTTTTCAGCCGAGCCTCAAAATCAGGTTGCGCTCCGAAAGGCATCTTCCCGTCGTCCCATTCATTTTTGTGCTCTTTTACAAATTTCTCTAAGCCCATACTATTCAGATATTTTCAATTCTTTTTTTAATTGCATTTTCGCTCTTCGGTACTGATTGCGCACCGTACTTTCTTTCAAGCCCAGTTCCTTGGCTATTTCTCGGTGCGTATAGTTCTCAATCAAGTAGAGCACAACGGTGATTCGGTAGCTATCGCTCAAGCCATTGATGGCCCTTTTCACTTCTTCTACTTTTAAGGTCACTTCTTCAAATCCCTCGGTTTCATCATCTTCATCGGGAATATCTATTGAGACATCCCATTTGACCATTCTTTTGTGCTTCTTCAAAAAATCCAAGGATGTATTGACTGCTATCCTTCTCAACCACGCTCCCAGGTTAAGATCATCATCAACCTTGGATATCCCTTTAAAAGCCTTAATAAATGCATCGTGCACGGTATCCTGAGCATCTTCGCTGTTTTTCAGAATTCGATAGCTCGCATTGTAGAGCATATCCTTGTGCAACTCATACACGAGCTTTTGAGCGCGAATGCTATTCTTCTTGCATGCCCGTATTAATTTCGAATCTTCCAATGGTAGTTCCCGGCGCTTTCGTTTATTGACTAACTGCCGTTTCGCTAAAGTGTCGCAAAAAAAGTTGCTTTTGGCGAAAATTAAGAGAAATGAGTAGCCAAATTATGAGAAGGAAAGGCCACCCGCTTATGATTGATAATTTCGCAAACCGTTGAAACGGCTAGGTTCGCCTTTTCCTATCAGCCGTGCTTCGGAATGAGGCAAGTAAACTTTGAACCCTTCCCGGGGATTGAGGTAATTTCGATCACCCCTTCCAATTTTTCGACCAGCTTCTTAACCGTAGCCAAACCTATTCCCGTTCCTTTTGGGCCACTGTGTTCGCCTGTATCGGAAGTCTCGAAAAGGTCAAACACTTTCTGCTGATCTTCTTTTGGAATACCCACTCCATTGTCCTTCACTTCAAGACAATAGTGAGTCTTGTTTTCTGTAATACTTACAGAGACTGTGGGGGCTTCACTGTCATTGCATTTGAATCCATTCGAGATCAAATTCATCAATATTTGACGAAATGCTTCTGCATTCAAGCGTATTAATTCAGAAGACGAGTAGAACTTCAAACTGTACTTCGGATTCGAAAACATTGATGCCAACTCTTTAGAAAGTATGCATGCTTTTATGGTAGTCTGCTCTTCCGAAATGAGCTGATCATTTTGATAAAATTTGAGCAATCCCGAAATATAATCGGACAGAGAGCGCGCCGAGTCCTTGGTCATATCTATGTACGACAGTTCTTCTTCACTTAATTTTTCTCTTGAAGAGTCCTTCAACAAATCGAGCAAACCAACAATGTTGTGCAATGGCGATTTGAGATCGTGCGAAGTGGCCGCTGCAAACTTTTCCAACTCCTCATTCCGCGTCTGCAATTCCTGTTCAGCTTGTAGCAAGTTGATGTTTAAAAGCCTACTTTCCAAAAGCAGCATCACATGCTTGGAGAGATTCGCAAGGGCATTCTTTTGGCGATCCGTCAGTATTTTGGGCTCTCGGCCAAAAACGCATAAGGCACCCAAGCGAAAACCTTGAGAATCGACGAGTGAGGCACCGGCATAAAAACGAACGCCCATTTCCGTAACCAATGGATTATCGTGAAAGCGCTCATCCAAGGTCGCATCAGCCACAATCAAAACCCCTTCATTTTGCATAATGGTGTGGCCACAAAAAGAACGCTCCCTCGGGTCTTCATTAAATGGAACACCATAATGAGATTTCATGAAGTTCCTTTCCTTATCCAATAAGGAAACCAGTGAAATAGGCACTTCGCAAATGCTTGCCAGCAACGCGGTTAAGTTATCATAGCTCTCTTCTTCGATAGTATCCAGAATGGCATACCGCTCCAATGCTTTCTGCCGCTGAGCTTCATTTTTCGGAAAGTCGGGTTTTATCATAGCTGCTCGTCTTAAGCATGGTCAAACATACGAAGCAAAAGTAAGACCGGATTTAACCGGTGTATTAAGCTCTTGTTAGCACATCCATGTAATGCGGCCGTTTCAAAGATGAATTGAAACCGTTCAAAAGGTTTTGGTTAACTCTCTCACCTATAGCCCACGGTTTAAATTAGCGACAAAGGAGCGATCTCACTGAATGTAAATCGTGGACTATTGTTCTTATAATGTCAATCGTGCTTTCGATGCGCCTTCTTAATTGCTTTTGAAAGCTCCTTGATATCCTTAACCTTCAAGTTGCGTCCTAAAGAAGCATCATTGTAAAGCAACTCAGATGTCTTGCCATCAAAAACGCTGATGTATTTATGGTTGCTGCTCTTTACCCAATTGAGATAGATAGCAGTCCCTCCTGAAGTCTGACTAATCTCAAACAACTCTCCCTCGCTCACTAATCTATACGGATGTTTGTATTTCCTAAAAACCCAATTCAAATTCTTGCGCTTGTGCTCCGTTCCGGGGTAAACACTGTATTTGACGCGTACATAATCAGGAACGTACAGCGTATCATTCTTTAGCACCGAGAGGTTCTCCTTCACTACCGCATCATAGAGTTTGTGCTCTTTTGCCTCAAATATTTTACGATTAACATACTGAAGTGCCGTCTTCAAATGAGTGAGGTGCCAGTTGTGAATCGTTGAGCGCTTATAAATATATTCCCACGCACCATTATAAGTGGTATCGCTGTAGCTTTGGGCTATCACAGGATAAACTTCGGCGGCGGGCTGAAGTTCTATGCGACAAAAAGAGAGCGTCTCCTCTTCCGTCTTCATCCAAAGGTGTAGAAAGCAAAAGTCAAAAAACCCGACCGGATAGTCATACTTTTTCAATATGACGCGCAGATGATCAATTGTAAAGAAAGAGTAGTTTCCCTTGTATTTTCCCGACCGAAATTCATCAAACGATATCAGTTCAAGTTCAGAATAATGCCAAACTTCTTTCAAGGACTTACTCAATGACTCGAGATGGTATAAGTCGCTATCCTTATAAACGAAATACGTCTTTGAATTTTTCAACCTATCGAGATGTACCTCTTCAAATTTCCCCAATGATCTGGTTTCGAGTTCTACTCTGGGACCGACATTTATCTGCGCGTCCAATTCCAAACTCAAGAGTATACATATGAAACTGACAAGAACCGTCTTGACCATTACCCGACTACTATTATTTACAATCAATCCCATAGTGATCAGAATCCTATCTCAAACACTTAGAATTATTGATGACCGCCCCACCCCGCGGAGTGCAGGCAAAAATAGAAAAAACCACCTCCCAATTGCAACGGGATCGGTAACTTTGAAATACACGAAACAAACGAACATCAGTGAGCGGATATCCAAACCATGAGATCAAAGTAAAATGGAGCATCTCCTACTCCACTGCTTGTCTTATACTACTCATTTTGGCATCGTGTAGCTCATCGGAGTCCGGTTTTAAATGGAAAACAGAACGATTGAGTGAAAAAGAAGAATACTATGCCCCTTACGATTTGTTTAGGTCAAGTAATGATCCTCCAATAGATAGTTTCGCTCATAGAATGTTTACGGAAACGCTGAGGCAATTTGATGAACCGAGCTTCTGCAGCGACAGCTTGGAATACGACGCATATCGATTTCTACTGCAAGAAGCTTTTACAAGAACGACATTGCTAAGGGTGGAAAAGCGAAAGATTCACGCCTTCCTTTATTGGCAAGAAACCACAAGGTTTGTACCGGGCGAGCCGGATGAAGTAAGCGATGAAAAGAAGACAAAAATTCCTCTTTCAGATTGGAATAAAATAGAAAGCACACTCTCTGCGATCGGCTTTTGGAAAAACACCCGAGACCAAAGAGGTCATCCAAAAACGGATGGCGGATCGCAAACTGTTGAGGGATGGTCCAACGGAGTTCATCAAATCGTATCGAGCGACTACTTGCGCTATCCGGAAAGCCAAAAGTTGACTGAACTAACGGACTACCTACTTGATAGGACGAAGTTCAGCAGAAGCTTTGAGCCGGTCATTTTGCCAGCCGGGGGATTTTAATAATACTTATCATTCCGCCTTATTCACCAAATCAATGGTAAATCCCTTTACGGCATCCACTTTGGCTATGTATTCATCAATGCTTTGGCTTACGCAGTAATCAGGTAGAATACCTACCTCATCGGGCAGCTCGGTGGCCGTGGTTTCGTTGGTATTGTTACCAACGTAAAACTCAAATTTGGTGTTCGAAAGTCTGCCTCTTTGCTGACCGCCCGTGCAAAACTGATTGGCGCCCAGCTCCTCTCCCACTATGGGTCCAAGTTCCAAGTGCTTCACCATCGACATAAAGTGACCGGTGGTAGAATTTCCCATCCCGTCCATCATGAAGTAGCAGTTCCCTGCAAAGGCATTGCCGAAAGGCTCTACTTCCGTCGTGGTTTCGGGTACTTGATAGCCCGACTCAGAGAAATAAAGGAATGGCGCGTCGGTGAGGTACTGCAAAAGGTAAACGGCCGATTCGGGCGATCCGCCGCCATTGCTGCGCACGTCAATGATCAGATTCTTCGTTTTCTTTTCACGGAGCTCATCAAAACTCTCGTCCATGAATTTGGTAAACTCCTCAAAATTGTCCGAAGAGTGGTAATAGTTAAAACTGGCCACGGTGAGGACGGCCGTTATATCATCCTGAAATTCGAGGCAAAGACCATTTTCACAACGAGGCAAAGATTGATCACCATAAGGGGCATTGGCCTTCTCTGCTTTGTTCAAAACGATGGGATCTTTCTTGCCATTTACGACAACAGTATATGTTTCAGGAAAATCGAGCGCATAAGGTATCATACCCGAAGACCAGAAATTGAAGACATGCCGCTTGGTAGTTTCAACGCTCCCCTGCGAGGGGATGTGTGGATAAATCTTACCAATGATTTCGGCCACCGATACTCTGTTGATGCTGACAATCTCATCTTTCATGCTCACCTTATCGGTATTGTTCAATGGCTCGATCACATAAAGCTTCTCGTCTACCAATCGGGTTTGGATGGGAAAGAGCAAATCGACCGGAAGCATGTTGAACTCGGGGTAAAACCAGCCCGTGCCCGAGTGGCTGCAATCAATGCTGGCCACTACATCACTGCACATCCACGAAAACTCCGCATAGGTAGTTTCATTCGTAACGGCGGCTTTGTGGTTTTCGATGTTCTGCCAAAAATCCTCTTCGGAGATGAATTTGAATACCGCGGGATGATACTCCACCATCTTGCTGCCCAATTGGTCCAAGTCGGCTCGGTACTCTTCGGGTGTGTATACTTTTTCATATAGCTCAGCGGGTGTCGGCTTCTTTCTATCGGGATATTTGATGGCTTCGACCTGGTCTTCAGCGTTAAAATTATCGGGGTTGAGCTCCAATGATTTCTCGTAATTGACCAGCGATAGTTGCGAATCTCCATTGGCCAAATAGGCTTCGCCCAGGCTATCGTAGGCATTGGACGATTCGGGAAACTCAGCCACTACCAATTTGAATACTTCTATGGCCTCAGTTACCTGCTCTTCCCACAAGAGGGAATAGCCAAAGAGGTTCAGCGCATCCTCATTATCGAAATCATAGCCATCGGGACTTTCTTCCTTTAGTTTATAAAACAAGGCGATACGCTCCTCGATAGGTAGCGCACTGTTTTCTTTCAAGACCGCCACGATGGGTTTCTTCTCCGCCATCTCCTCGGTGGCAGAGACATTGCTATCTGAAGTTTGCGCATCACAACGCGTTAAACACAGACAAGCGACTACGGCAAAGCCGATGGTGGAAAGAAATACTTTGGACATCCGTATAGTTTTCGCCAAATGTAGCCAAGCAAGCATCGCAAGGATGGAAAGGGATGTAAAAGTGTGTTAAGGAGAGGTAAAAGATAAGCGATCGAAGATCTTGCATGGTAGAGATTGACACATAGCGACAAAGTAGAAAACTCTTCGAGGGTAAAAGGAGGTACTTTTCTCTTTCTACTTTGTCTTTCCTCTTTGTCTTGAAACAAAGTGGAGCAACTTATCTGCCTTATGCGAAGATCTCATGAGTTCCTAAAAAAAACAAACACGACGCGAATAAAGTTCAAGGACGTAGAAAGGCAATTTTTGCGCGTTCAAACTTATTTTAATGATCAATCCGGGTTCAGTGCAAAAACCCGGCTAAAAATGACGCACGCATACGTCAAGTTAAATTATATTTGCAGAACAACGCAGGTATAAAGTTCGGTTTGTTGCAGTACAATTTTTACGGGTATTGCTGCACGTCGTCCGAAACATCTCGCAGCGCAATAATCTATAAAATCTGCTCCACCGGGTTTGCCTTCGGTGAGATCGCCTGCCTTCCGGCAGGCAGGCTCCTACGTTGCTAAGTTGCTACCCTGCCAAGCAGGTGTGTTAAAGATGGGGGTATGGCTTGAGCTTGGTCTAGGTCTACCTCATTTCAGCTGAAGTAGCCTTTGGAAATTGATTCTCCAAAATCTCCATCAACTTATCGGGATCTATTTTGAGCAACTTCAGATTAATCGCTACGGGTGTCCCATGCTTTTTAATGATTGTTTCCACCATGCGTTGCCTGAACCCACTCATGTTTGATAAAATCGTTTTGTGATCTTTCAACTTAATAATGAGATTATCTGCTCCACCCACCTTACCAATAGTGAATTCTTCGATATTACCGCTATCAATCATACCAGCATTGGCCATACTTATATTGTCTACAATCCCATCGGGGGTAATAATCAGCGCAGGTGTTTTTTTGGTCAGCTGAATAATTGACCGGGTCAGTAGCCCTCCCATCACTAATAAGGCGAAGGCCTGAAAGAGAATAAAAGGCCATGATGGCTCTTCTGAACTTTCAGTCGCTTTAATCAATCGGCTGCCAATGTAATACAGCGACACAACGCCGATGACGATTACCTCGATATGTGTGCGATTCCTCCTTTTGATTTCCATATGGCGTTAATTTATGGATTTTGGTCAAAATGTGACCACATCCATAATGAGCCTTCACCTTAAATCCTCTCCTCCCCTGATTTGGCCCGAGCGCTTAACCAACTTTTATCGCATTGATACCACGCCACGTCTTCGCCACCCGGATCATAACGTGCAAACTTGTCAAATGCCATTCCCACCTTTTCCATAACCCTTATCGAGGCTTTGTTCTCCTTCATGGCAATGGCGATAATCCTTTCCAGGTCGAGTTTACCGAAACCATATTTCAATATGGCTTCTGATGCCTCAGTAGCATACCCCATGCCCCAATACTCGGGCAAGAAGCGGTACCCCAAATCAATCTCATCAAACTCAGGCAGGTAGGCCAATCCTGCCCATCCGATAAACTGCATTCCATCCTTTAAGAAGGTGGGCCACCTGCCGTATCCTACTTTCTCGTAAAGGTTCACTCTTTCGCTAATGGCCCGCAACATATCTTCTTTGGACCTTACGGTTGACTCGCCGGTATATTGCTGCACGAGACTATTCGAGTGCAATCGAAGCATATCGTCTACATCAGCCGGTGTCACTTCCCTCAACACCAGCCGTTTGGTTTCTAGTATTGGTTTCATTTTACAGTCGGTAGTTTTAAGGTCATACCCGGGCTTAAGGCCAATCCGTCCAGATGCCCCAAGGTACTGTTGTCAGTGGCACGCACATGCAGGTGCATATTGGTGGTGTGATGGGTAAAAATGGCGTGGTGACTCCTGGAGTAGAACCCCAATATCTCCACTTCTTGGTTGGATAGCGTGCCATAAGCGCCCGATTTGATGTGCTTCTCGTGGCTGTGTTCGGTATCTCCATCTTTCCAATTGATGACGTGCCAGTCGGCAGTCTCCGCCATACCATTGATCAAAAAGGGGAACGGTTCATCCGTGTTGATGCCATTCTCTTTTGCCACTTTTTCGATGTGGCTTTCCAAGTCTTCATAGGTGGAAACCTCTTTGGGAATGGAATGGCTTGTCCACTCATTGACCGAGGCATAGACCAGCAGTGTTGCCTTATGGTCAAATGAATGATCGAGAGTCAGATTTTGCCCTTCAGCCGAGGTGATGTAAGGTTCGCCATCGAGAATGAGAATTTCTCCTTTCAAATTCTCCACCGCCCCGAGGGCGTAGAGATGCGCTTCATCCCGAAAGTCAGCCAAATTAGCTTGAGCGGAAATATCACCCTTGTGCATCATGTTCTTGAGTGCACCATGGTAACCGACTGTATAGGTATCGTCGGCATCGGGAGCAGTGGAACAGCCACTCAAAGCGAATATCAGAAGTAATAGGAATGGGTATTTCATGGCAATTGAGTTATAGCTCAATAGTAAGAACTACTTTCTAAAGTACAAGGAGGTTCTCAAAATGTATTTCACGAAAAGCAGGGACAGAATAGCCGGAAAGAACCCTTTAAACAGACTGAATGCCCCCGCATCCCAGTCTGCCAATGGTGTTTTGCTCACGACTCTAAAAATCAACTCACCATAAGGTTGTGACTCAAAGAAAAAAGAATTCATCATGTTTACACCCAGGTGAAAACCCAAACCCAACATAATCGATTTGCTCTTGGAAAAGGTATATGCCCATACATATCCGGTAAACCCCGTGGTAATGACAACGAATAGAGTAAGGATGTTGCCGCCACCTGCTATACCATAGGAGAACACATGATACACGCCAAAGCACAAGGCCGAAATGAAGATAGCCCATGAGCTGCCCAACCTCTTGATGAGTATATAGAGTATGGCTCCTCTAAACACCAAATCCTCCGTCAAAGCCGACCTGAGATGATAAACGAACGCATCAAAAATGGATGGGTAGTGAATATCAGTTTGCCATTGCCAATCCACATTTAGAACGATGGTTTCCACATAGATATTGACCAATGTAATAGCCATTATAAAAACCAAACCCATTCCGAATTGAATCATCCCCTTACCAATGGGAAAAACTCCTAGCACCGAGAGATTCTCTTTGGCAAGAAAATGCAAGAGCACCCAAGAGGCCAGCGTTATAACCAATAACCCCAACATAACAGATCGAATATGAATTGAAAACCTAAGCCGCTTTGGGCGTTAAAAAAGGAATAGAGAGCGGGTAGTAGCACGAAGCGGACTCCAAGGCCGACAGTGCATTTTTAATGCTCACTACGATACTGAACAGAACGACTGCACCCGTCCCGAAGAAGTTGATACCCGGGAAAGGAAAAAACAGCAATAACGAAACGATCACTAGCAGGGTCATGGTGCAATGAAAATTGATCACTGCCCGACCGTGTGCATCGTAAACTTTATTGTCTTCCGCCTTGCTGATCCATATCACCAGCGGAAACAAAATATTGGTAAGCGGAAGGATGAATCCGAAAAAGGGTGATACATGCAATAGCATCATCCACTTTCGCTGCACCGGTTCTTCTTTGGGATTGTCGAGAACCATTAAATCGTCGACCTCCACCCCTAGTCCGGCTGCCAGTAGTTTGACCGTTTGCAGATGCGGTTGAACGTCGCCTTTTTCTATCCGCTGAATGGTGCGCACACCTACCGTTGTTTTGTCTGAAAGTTCTTCTTGTGTATACCCCTTTTGCTTTCGATGAAAGACTAGGTTTTCGCTAATTGACGTTGTTTTCATTTGTCGTGTTTTGTTGGGGTCAAATCTAGCGTTGATCTCAGGTAATTAGCACGTCATTTAAATGTCACCTATATGGCATTTGCAGTAAATATAGGGGTTTGGGGCTGTGTCGGGACAAATCTACACAAGATGAAGATTGAAGAAAACTGCACACCATCAATGCAATTCCAGGCACATCCTAAGGAGAAAATGCGGGCCAAAACCAAATCCTAGTGATGATGATCATCCAAGTGTTGCTGCAAAAGATCCTTGCCGTAGTCATTGCCGTTGGGGGTTCTCACAACGGTATGCACATGCTTTTTGTCTGCTATCGTCCCTTCTAAGAAGATGGGCTTTTGATGATCAAACTCAATCAGCACTACCGGGCTGTGAACCCTGTAGTAAAACGGCCCTGCACCTTCCGCATCGCCTACCCAAGAAAAGTACGTTTCGTTTAAGTGAGTGCGTATCTCTTCCATTCTGATTTCGGCGTGACCTGCCTTTATATTGCCAATGTATTCAAAAACCAATTCTTCGAGAATTTGCCGTTGAGAATCATTAAGCCCCGACAGTTGCAACCCTTTGTAAGGCACGTTCATGTTATCGCTAAAAGCGCCAGCTTGCAGGTAATTATACTCTTTCTTATTAAAGAGTGTGGCCTCCGCTCTCTGCTCCTCATTCAATGAATGGTAGAACTTTAGTCCCAATCTTTCTTCGTGCTCAAAAGTGCGTGTGCCTTGGTTAGCGCCGTCGGCAATGAAGTTGGGCTCTGAGCCCATAAAGGTAGGTGTCATCACGATTTGATCCCCTAGAATGAAGTAGTTGATCACCAAATGGTGCCCATCGATTTGCCAGCCCCAAGGCTCCGTTTCAGAAGGCGAACCCATAAAGGAAAACCAGTAAAGGTCAGGACCTAAAAGGTCGGTCTCGCCCGTTAGCCTTGCCAAGTAAGCCTCCATCTTCATAATGTCCTGCGTCTTATTGAATCCTTTAGCACTCAAGCTTTCTTTCAGGATCTGAAAAACCAATGCCTTTTGTGTCTCCGAAAGATCGGTCAATCCCACCCCTTTCCTTTCGTAGTAATCTATGTTCGACCACCTTCTCCACTCTCGGTCATCTATGGGAAAAGTGCAATTCTCACGCAGCTCGGGCGTCAAGGAAGCCAGGAATTCCTCAACCGCATTCTTTATCGGTGATGTGCTCACATTAGTCTTGCGGATGGAATACAAATTTGACTCGACCACTCCCTGAGCGGTGACGCCCAAAAAGGGAGTACCCAGCGCTTTCTCTTCGGCTTTGGTATCTGCCCGCTCTACTTTAAGCATCGGTGAAGGATTGGCACGTCCAATGGCCAGTGCGGGAAGATCTCCCCATTTTACCAATGGCACTACTTGCTTTCCGGGAACGGGCTTGACCATTCGGTAGGCCGCCTCACCAATGTTTCCCTCATCAAAAGAAGTATAGCTATGCATAAACGTGTACTCAATAGGCACCGTATCTGTGATGGGCCAATCAAACGTAACCGAATAGATATCATTCCCTTCATTGGCCAAGGGCGTTATCTCCCAATTCAAGGGGCCTGACCCAACGATCCCAATCGTTGAAGAATCTTCTATGTCCATTATTACTTCCGACATATCGATTTGAAACGTTATTTCGATTTTCTGTTTGTTCTCCGATTGGCAAGCCAAAAGCATAGCAATACCCATTAGTGCAAGTACTTTTTTCATTTGATTATTCTAAATGTCTTATTAGGAAAAATGGCTTTCTCCGTACCGCCGGGTGGTATACCTTTCGGAGAGAAAATAGTTAACGCTAAGCTAAGAAACGTGTCCCGAAGGGCATGTATTCTTAGGTATTGTTGGCAGGCGTCATTATTTTTTTCAAGTCTAATGTCGTCAGGATATCGAGAATTTCATGTTTCAGTTCTCGACAAGTTTCAGACGGGTAGAATGTCAATCCAGCATACATCGAGTTTTGTTTTGGAACATGAAACCCAGTCTTGTCAGCACTTGTTATAGTTATTATCGCCAGCCCGCGAATAGTATCCTTAACGGACTGATAAATATCATTATCACCTTTTTCATATGATGGAGCATACCATCCATATTCATAAAAAACCGCTCCTTGTCCAGTTAAAAAACAACCTACATATCCAGGATCAGTTGGTTTTAAAACGACATGAATCCAATTATCAGGTGTCTCAAGTATCGCCCAGTCAGTTTTAATTTTCTGTTTTTCAGGCTTACCTGATCCTATGTATTCCGTCGCAAAAGTGGCTTCATAGTTTATATTTCCCAGCGCATATTCTAAAGTCCAATATGCAGCAATAATCACTATCGCAATGATCGAGATTATAGTAAGCGCCCTTTTGAGTTTTTTGTTTTTCATGAATGCTTGCCAACAATTATTTATCTCCAATAATTTAATGGCCCCACCTCCTTGAATAGTTCTATTTTCTCAGGAGGTCGTACCCAATCTCCATTACTGTTGCAATAGAATCTATATTCATAGATTGTTCTAAATGCTCTGTTGTAAGAATATTTGAATGTTGTTTGAATAGCCAAACTATCGGAAGTCATGTTCTCTTGTTCCTTTCGATAGCTGTCAAATTTATCTTTGACGCTTTGCTGAAAGCTCAACAAATCTGAAGATTCATCGACAAGGTAGCCCGATCTGGTGAGCAGCATATAGTACAAGAATACTTCATCACTTTCGATACTAAAGCTAGAGTCAAGGAATGCCTTCATAAACAGGCTATCTACCAGCTCCTTCGTTGTAGGTAAAATACTCCCATCCCTAGACATGTAGAGTGCACTGAAGTTAGAAGGTGGTGGAATATGATTAATTTTCATGCCCATGAATGAGCCATTGGGGAAAATCTCTTCCGTTTTTCTGTAGCCCCCGTATTTGTAGTAGGTTTGAAACTCATTCGAAGCCTCCCGAAATCGCTCTATTTCTGCCGAGTCTACCGGGAATATGTATCCGATAGATTCAACGCTCAACTGACCGAAGACAGTTCTGCTAAAAGAGAGTAGTGTTAGTAGTAGTAGAAAAGAGAATTTAAACATGATATGCCAACCTGTGTATTGATTCAATAATACACAAGTTTATTCGTGATATCTACCTTATCAGTGCCATTAACATTCGTTTGTAAAAGCATTTTAAAGTCTGCTTCCCATTTACCACTTCCCCCGCACGCCATGTGCACTGCGGTATTCGTGTTATTGCCGCAGGTCGTAGATCCTGCACGGCAGGGGTAGCAACTTAGCGACGAAGGAGGTCTCACCGAAGGTATACCGTGGGCTATGGATGGACATCTCGGGCCGCAATGGTTTCATCCATTTCCATAGCTTCCACAAATAGGAACTCCGTTTGTTGAAACCTACAGACATCAAGTAAACTATTGTTGAAAACTCCGTTTGGTTTTACCTTAGAATACGGAGCAGATCATTGTCGCTGTGTTTTAAGGTGGCCACATTCTTCATCTGATCCATTTTGCCGGGAAGGCCCGCAGCAAAATTATCTTCATCAAATTCCAAAAAGAGGCTATCGTTCGGGTAAATGGCGCCATAGCTATCAAAGGCGATGGGAAACACAGCCTCGCCCGAACCCAAAGCAGCAAAAATATCATCCTTAAAATACTGCTTCCAATGGTCTTGAATGATGACTATTTGCTCCTCGTTGTACGGTTCGAGCAATTCGCTTGACTGGACCTTTAGTTCATTGGTGCATCGAGTGAAGCTGCATATGACGGCAATGGCCATAATGCAGATGTGTCCTCTTTTAGAGAAATAGGAAAACATACTAATCGGGTTTTAGTGCCCTGAAAGTATGGAATTTCAGTGTATTGGGGATGAGGCTTCTTTCAGGGTAAAAAGGAGATGGAAAAGAAGGAAGATGATTTGAGTAAGTCCAATTGCCGAGTTGTGAGCTTCGAAATTAATATGGCTGCTCTGTTGTCGCTGCAGATGATTCCTATTTGCTAATTCTCACACTGGAGGTTTCCACTCCATTGCTAAGCCTAAGGATATAACTCCCCGAAGGAAGTGTGGCATCTAATACAAGGATTTTGTTTGTGACGTTTTGAGTCATTACCAATTTTCCCAAAACATCAAATACAGAAGCTTGCATTGCTTCATTACTGCTGGTTACAATGTTAATGGTACCATTGGTTACCGGATTTGGGTAAACGGAAAATTGCAATTGCTCCCGTTCGTTTATTGCTAAAAAAGATGGTTGACCAACATTCAGAGAGCCTAATGTACTAGCTAAAGGTCCAGTCCAAGTAAAATCATCATATGTACTTCCTATTCCATTTCCAGTAAGCTGCAATGAATGTCCAACTGGTGTTTCACCTGTTTCTTCAACACCAATATCTGTAGATGTAAGTCCGACAGCAGGTCCATTTGTTGCGGTTATGTTGCCTTCATAACTTAAAAACTGAATGACGTTCGCGAGGTTATCCACTAAGGCTAAGCCGTCCGGACTTCCGTTTTGAAGCCCGTTAACAGGAATACTAAAAGCTATGGCACCAATACCAGCCCCTTCATTTGAAATTGTTCCTGATAAGTTAATGGTATTATATAGAGAACCGCTGGCACCATTGTATAGAGCAACTGACCATCCTGCTAGGTCTGTTCCAGGTATGCCAGCAATTTCAATAGCTTCTAATGTGTCAGAATCAATATTGTCGTAATGAATTTCATTAATGAATATGGACTGGGCTGACAAACTAAATGAAGCAACTAATGCAAACAGAAGGGTGAAGTTATTTTTCATGATAGAATGATTATTTGGTTATTCTCACACTAGAGCTTCCCGCTCCAGTGCTAAGTGTAAGGATATACGTTCCGGCAGGAAGGTAAGAATCTAAGGCGAGCGTTTCCTTCTGCGGACCTTTGGTTCGTTTTTCTGACTGCACGAGCGATTGTACCAACCTGCCCGACACATCGTACAAATCAATGCTTATGGTTTCGGAAGTGCTCAAGGTGTACTCTAAGACGGTAGTTTCTTGTACTGGGTTAGGATAAACGAGCATACTGTTGTCTTCAACCGAGAAATCGAGAATCCCTAATTCTGTACCTGATAGGTATCTGCACATCGCCAAATCGCCACTGTTTGATCCATCAGGAAATGCGTACCCACCAATTACAATCTTACCATCTATTTGCAGGGCGATGCTTTTGGTCAGATTACTTCCCCCTGGTATATCGGTGATAACAATACCATCATTACCAAACGTGTTATCAAAACTTCCGTCCGAATTTAACCGTACCAAAGTCATTTCATCAGTTTCGCCCAAAACGTTTGAAGTGCCCGCAATAAGAATTTTGCCATCTGCCTGCATTGCAACAAGACTTGTGCTTTGGAACTCACGCAATCCGATGGCTTCTGAAACCTTTCCTCCTGTGCCGAAACTACCATCGAGTGAACCATCTTCATTGTGACGGACGACTACAAGATGGCCAATACCTGAATTCACGCTAAGATCTATACCTGCCGCCACTATTTTCCCATCTGGCTGATGCGTAATTGAATGGCCTTCATCTGACCCTCCATTAATATCTGTGACTTTTGCTCCTGCGGAACCAAAACTATTATCCAGCGAACCATCCTCGTTGTATCGCACCATGGCGAAATCTCTATTGCCAGCTACGCTGACATAACCAAACAGAGTGAGCTTGCCACTTTCTTGAAGCATGGAGGCCTCACAGGCATCAGAATCAACAATATCAAAAGTTACCTTACCGAGCGCACCAAACGTATTGTCAGGAGTGCCATCTGATTGTAAATAACGTACCGCTGCAAAATCGTTATTCGCTCCATTTTTAGACTGCCCGGTTACAACCACCGCTGCTGAGGTCAGCATAATATTGTTGGCGACGTCATCTGTGCCACCGAAGTCGATATCTACTCTCCCATTTGTGCCGAATGTCATATCAACAGAGCCATCGGCATTGAATTTGTAAATAAGAAAGTCCCTATTGGGCGATTCGTTCCGGTAGCCTGCAACATAAATCTTCCCGTCAGGAGATGTTATTACCGAGGTGCCAAACTCATCTCCACCAAGGTCTACGCTGGTAATACCGTCACCGTCAAAAGAAGCGTCCAATGTTCCATCCGAATTATATCGAACAAGAATCAGATCATTGTTGGCTCCATTGTCAGCTCTTCCCACCAGCAATATTTTGCCATCATTCTGAATAGTCATACCATCACTGCGCTCTATGTTAAATCCAAAATCTGTAACGACTATTCCATTGTTTCCAAAAGTATTGTCCAGGCCTCCGGGTTGAGCGCAGGAAATGGTTTGAGCAAGTACTAGTAGACAGATCAGTGTGGTTTTAGTAAGTTTCATATTAGTCGGTTTTAGTGTAGCAAGTCAATTCTAATGGTTTCTATTTGCTAATTCTCACACTAGAGCTTCCCACTCCATTGCTAAGTGTAAGGATATAAGTTCCGGCAGGAATGGAAGAATCTATCACGAGCGTTTCCTTCTGCGGCCCTTTGGTTCGTTTTTCTGACTGCACAAGCGATTGCACCAACTTGCCAGACACATCATACAAATCAATGCTTATTGTTTCGGTAGTGCTCAAGGTGTACTTTAAGACGGCACGTTCTTGTACTGGGTTAGGATAAACGAGCATAGCATTGTCCTGTTTGGAAAACGAAACCACACCAAGGTTTAAACCGGTAATAAACCTGGCCACAGCGAAGCCTACATCATCAGTTGCAATGGCATGAGCCGATCCAGCTACAACAATTTTTCCATCAGGTTGCAAATCACAACTGTTTGCAGAGCTACCTGAAAGCCCAATATTTGCTTCTGCAATACCGTTTACACCAAAATCAGTATCAAGTGTTCCATCCACATGGTAGCGCATGAGATCGATAGCATCTAAACCACCCACAACAATGATTTTTCCATCTGGCTGAAGGACCGAACTATAACTAACACCTGCAACCATTGTTACCACTTTACCATTAACACCAAATGTGTTGTCAAGAGTGCCATCTGCGTTGTACCTCGCAAGGGCGCGAAAGTTAACTGGACTCGCGGTAGTAATCCCTACCACCACAATCTTACCATCAGGCTGCAATAACACCGACCGTGCGCCATCACCGACACCTCCAAAATCAGTGGACACGACCCCATTGAAACTGAAACCATTGTCTAAAGACCCGTCTGAATTGTATCGAGCCACGGCAAAATCAAAATTAGCCCCATTATCGCTTAAACCAGCAACAACAATTTTTCCGTCTGGTTGTATAGCTATTGATCTCAATACGTCATCCAGTCCACCCAAATCAGTTGTGACCACACCGTTAGGCCCGAATGTATTGTCAATCGTACCATCTATATTATAACGTGCCAAACGAAAATCATAAGAGGAGGTAGATACTCTGCCGGCTGCCACTATCTTTCCATCAGACTGTATAGCAATAGCTTCGCATTCTCCTAAAGGCCCCGTGAACAATCCATCTTGGTCTGTTGTGCTGAACGAATTATCGATTGTACCGTCTTGATGGTAACGCACTAAAGCAAATGCCTCGGATGAGATGATGCCAGTGGAGGTTCCGCCAACTACAATCTTGCCATCTGTTTGCAACGCTATGGAATTTGCATGGTCTAAAGTTCCGAGGTCAGCTGTTACAATTCCATTTGTTCCAAAAGAAGCATCTAGCGATCCATCTGGAAGGTATCTGACCGTGGCATAATCTGAGGGTACGTTGAAAAAACCAAGTCCTGCTCTTCCCGCAACCACGATTTTTCCATCGGGTTGTACAACGACGGAATTTGCCCCGTCAGGATCACTGGTAATACTGGTGATGACGGAGCCGTTTGCGTCAAAGTCTCCGTCTAAGGTTCCTGGTTGTTGGGCAAATAAGAAGGCGCTTGCTACGAGAGCACTCGAGAATAGTATGGTCGCTTTAAGGTTCATGAACAGTAGGTTGGTTTAAGGCTCATCCATTATTTATTGACTTGTAAATGAGAATATTGCTTAAATGTAAGCATTAGAAAAATACCCCCAAAATACCCTTACTATAGCCTATCGCACATTCAATATTTGCTTCTATGTGCGCCGCTGGGTGTACTTGCTTCGCTGCGTGAGAACGCTGCGCTAAGTAGTAACCCGGCGGTATTTATGTTAGTTCCGCAGGGTGGCAACTTAGCGACAACGGAGCGATCTCACCGAAGGTAAATTCTGAGGAGCGGAGCGAATGGACCATGTCATTTCGCACGTCAGTCGATATAAACAAAGACAGCTTCTCAGTTCAAAACGATCCGAGAACTATAAGCCCTATCTTTTTTATGGATGATGATCGTATATATTCCTGCTTTTAAAGAGGTAAGATCTAATTCATAAAGGTCCTCGCCACCTTGAAAGTAATTATCTCTTAACACTACCCTGCCCATGACGTCCACCACAAGCAGTGATTCTATTTGAACATTGGCAGACAGTTGCACATTTACTGTTCCATCAGAAGGATTTGGATAAACCGCAATTTTTTCAACACTTTCATGCACACTCGACAGAAAACCACCTTCGCAATTCGGAGAATAGTAGATGGTATCGATGGCGGAGGGGCCGGTATAAAACAATTCTGAACTGCACACCCTGTATTGGACTTCAAACATAAACATGAGGGGTAAAAGTGGGTGTCCGACATCTCCAATGCCCTGAATATATGCTGAAATACCTTCGTCTAATATGAATTTTTTCCTGCTTTCCCCTTGGATAACGATGTCTTCTATTGATGTAACAACAGTAGGATTGCCATAGACTGAATATGCTGCATCTCCTACCGACAGGCCGTAATCGTAGAGTAATTCCCATTCGCCGCTAAGCTCAAAGTCTTCCCATCCTAGATAGCAATCAGATGGTATGGCACCTAATCTCTTCAAATACACCTTGGAACTATCCATATAAATCTTTGCAAAAACCTGACCCGAAGCTTCGATATCAACAGTATCGTTTGAAAGATCTGAATTGATAAAGTAAAAGTCGTGATAAGTGGTTTCGCATGGAGGGATTTCACAGCCTGTGGTGCACTCTATTAAATAATGTGCACTTAGATTGGGCATAAGTGAATCATTCTGTGAATAGACGAAAGATGAAGAGAGGATCAAAAGAAATAAGGGGAGCTGTTTCATCATTTTTAGTTCGATCTAAAATATTCCTTTTTTCGCTTTAATCGCTTTTTATTTTGTGCTATTGTTGAAGAGCTTTACTACTCTTCTCAGCAGGGATGCCCCCCCTACTTTTCGGGATCTTTGACCTGTAGTATCACAAAAAGAGATACAAGCTAACATAATGGTCATCTGCTCCGCTGGATTTGCAATCCTGCGGTTCAAACATAAACAGTGACTTAAGGTAGTATAGCCGCGCAAAGGCTTCAGCTTTCTTTTTGGCGGAGCTGGTAATAACTGGGCTAGAGATAGACATAAGATTGGGGCGCGAAAGACATGTTAAAATCTTCAAGAAGTGCCTTAGGTTTAGGGTACTTCCTTGTCTTCTTTATCTTAATCGCGTAAGCATTACTTCTATTTAAAAAGTAAAGGTCAAAGAAATCTTTTGATACTCCCGATTGAGCCTTTGTCTGCTCCCAAATATTTTGAGGTTCATCTTTATATACTTGATCGATGTCAAACTCACCAATCACTTGCTGAACGGGGGCAGAGACGTAAACCACTATAGTCTTTACGCGTTGATCTTTGAAGATTGACTTCCTGAACTCATATTTCTTTGTTCCGTCAAAAATCTTTGACGCATATTCTTCTTTTATTGCAAGTAAAACTTTCATTTATTTCTTAATGCTCTTTCAAGTTGCTCCCATGTCAGCTTACCAAAGCCTCGCGGTATTTTATCCACTCCTTCAATTACACCCAATTCAATTAGCCTTTTTAGATTCGGCCTTCGCGGAATCGAATAAGAATACAACAAGTTTATCACAAATGGTTTCAGCTTTTCATGCTTGTTCCAGAATTCTTTCAGCTGTTCTTTGCTTAAAACTGTTCTTTTTTGACATACATCAATCAACTCTGCTTCGCTTTGTATGTTATCGATAACAGATTCCACTATAGCCACAGTAGTTGCTACCCCTGCATAGTACCCTCCTGTCCTGTAGAAAAGGAGAACATCCCCTGTCTGGACTTGCCTTTCATAGGCATGTGATACGTACACTTTGCTAATAGCATTTCTGTGTGGCTCATTTTCTATATAGTCATCAGCCGACTCATTTCTAAGAATTGAATCTGGAAACAGTTCAGTATGGTACTCTGGACGAATGGATGTGAAGTAGATGTTACTATCTCTAGGTAGGAAAGGGAATGTTAGGCGAGGGTTTTCTTTGTCAGCCTTCTTGCTAAAATCCTTAACAAGTACAATCTCACCATTGTCCTTAGTACCATATTGAGTAAAACCAAATTGCTCAAGTACACGAATAAGCAGTTTTTGCCCTGGTCGCTTGTCAAATATTGTAACGTAAATCTCATCAACCTTTTGCTTTAATGCATTATCAAAAACTATTTTCAGAAAACGTTCTCCAAGTCTAAGACCATTTAGAGTAACTTTTAGTGTTCCAATTTTTAAGCGTTTCTTTGACCCAAATTGAGGTTGAATGTCAGCGTAACTTTCATGCTCATCCTCTACTTTAAGATAGAGAAATGCACCCATGTTTCCATCATAAGTGCACACATAGGCTTCTTCATCAGATTTTTTCTTGAACCAAGAGTCAAATCCTGGGTAATCCTCTCTAAATGAATCAAAAAACTCCTCTTTCACACTAATGGCTCCGAAAAATTTCTTCTGAACAGAGAGCACATTATAATCAATCAATGATGGGTTCTCTGTGATTGCCTTTTCTAGGAACCTGTCAATATTGAATACCTTTTCCTCGACTCCAAGCGAAATCGCTTTCCGAGTAATTCCTTTGTCTTCTGATATTATGCAGTCTACTCTTTCATTAATCAGTTCATTGAGAATTTTTGAGTCAATTATATCGTTTTCGTTCTTGTCTTGAGTGTCAATTATATCCTGTATCGACTTATCGATTGGAGCTTCAGTTTTGAGAAAATGATAGCTTGAAAGTTTAACTTGCATAGTCTCAACAGTCTCTCCGTCCTTATGCTTTGATAATTCAAGAGCAGTTAACGGATGAACACACTTAGTATGCTTCAACTTATCAAGCCAATTGAATAATTGGCCAATATCATGATTCACCACTCTGCTGGCTTCACGGTGTATTACAATGTTAGTGTCTAGTAATACTTTCATAATAATTGTGCAATTTTTGAGATAGCTTCTCTGTAATTGTTTGAACCTATTTCAATATGAGGGACCCCTAGAACCGCTGCGAGCTCAAGAGAATATGCATACTCTTCATCCAACATTCGGTCGATTAAACTTATTGGGTACGTTCTTCTATCTCTTGCCTTTAGCCTTCTCCAAACTGTATCTAAAACTTCCGTTTTTAATAAGAGAACTGAAGGATTGATCGCTCTAAATATTTTCGAGTCTATTCGCGTCACTCTGTATTCATTATCAAGTAAGGTATAGTGGCCATCAAGCAGATAAGAACCGCCTTCCACACATTTACGATTAAGGCCCTGCATCAACCGCACTTGAGTTTCTGAGATGCTTTTGACCTTCTTGTTAGCAATGTCATCACTATACTCTGTCCATCTTAATAATTCACTAGCTACTAAATGTTCCCATTTCAATTCGGAACAAAGTTGATTACAGAATCTACCTTTACCAGTTCCGTGAACTCCTCCAATGAATATTAGCTTAAATGGTTTTATTGTTTTAGTAAAATTGGTCATTCAACTACTATTACTTTCGAACATATTCAAAGTAAAATGATTTTGGATTTCCTACTGCAAAAACTGTTTTAGGAATGTACAACTTGTTGCCACAATCATCTGTAGCCAAGGTAGTCAGTGCCTGAGATTGAGGCATATTCGTAATATTGGAAACATAAAAACTATGTTCAACACTTTTCAACTCGCCCTCTGAGGTATAGGAAATACGATTCGTAAATATGATCGGACTATTGTCGACAGTGTAGTCTTGAGTAGCTGTCTCTTTAGCAGTCGGATAAACTTCCATACCACATACATTCTTGAAACCTGACACCATTGAAAAACCCATAACTTCAATAAACGTGTTCGCAGGAACTTTAATTTTCCTAGGGTTTTCATAGGTTCGAGATAATCCAGAACTTGATCCAGCTGAGGCAGAGAGAGAACTACTTGTTAGGTAATACGGATTATGATAGGGATTCAGATAGTTGTTCTGCGCACTAGCAGTTGTGGCTCGACTAGTTGAATATGTTATCTCACCATCCGCATAATATGGGTTCGCCCTTCCATTCCTTACATAGAATGTATTCTCAAGATCAATTACTATCATCGAATCAGATTGATTCCATACTTGAAATCCAAAATCTCCTTTGTTCGACCAGAAATCATAAATAAAGGCAAGCTCTTCTGTTTCAAATTTTATCTTCTCTTCAACAGCAGCATTCTCGGTAATGGCAGCGGTTTCAAAAACTTGAAAATACTTTGATGACATACAAGACACTAGTAGCATTGGTAAAATGATAATTGACAAAAAGCGGGATGTTTGGTCTTTCATTTTTGTAGAGATTTATTGGTAGAGAAAAATCATCTCAGATCAACCCCCCAATCTACCACTTCCCCTCCACCCCATCTACAGGAGATTTCCCCTTTTTTTTCAGGAAAAACCCTATGCCATCAGGGGGTGATTCCCTATTTATGGGTTCGGCTTTTCAGTAAAATCCTCCGGGTACTGCAAGAGGCAGGGCAGCTTTCTGTACCGATTTGCATAGCATCCTGCAACGAGCGGTAGTAGATGCTGTATAAAATGGTCGCACTTTCTGTAAGAAGCGGAGTAGCCTTTTACAGCAGGCAGGGCAGCCTTCTGCAACAGGTGGGGGCAGGTGCTGTAGCATATGGGGAAGCCTGGTATAAGAAGTAGGGTCACCTCTTGTAAAAGGTGAGGTTGGTTTTGTCAAAAGCAATGTCGCTTTCTATAAAAGGTGAGGTAGCTTTTGTCAAAAGCAAGGGTGGATTTTTGGCGTTTTGGGCCTCCAATTCGAGGAGGCTTTCCCCCATTTTGGAACGAATCCGCATTTTTTTTCAAAAAAATAGATAGCATAAATTCTGTTTTGACTGGACAAGTTGACAGATGCCTGTAGCCCTTTGTGCTTCCCTCTGAAAAAATGGAATTTATGCTATCTCTTGTTTTAACCGATCGGGAGTGGAAGTTGACTTATTGAAATCAGGGCGTGCGCTGCAGTCCACGGCTGATCTGCTCCGTGCATTTTCCTAGCCGCTTTTCGGGTGGTTTATCCACTGTTTTATTGCTCCTATTTCGACGGGTCTTAATGGACCAGAGTATGAGCAAGCATAAATTCTTCGCAGGAATTTATGCTTACTTTTTTTCAGTCAGGATGTCATTTTTCATTCCCCCTATTTTCGCCAAACCTCTGTAACCTGCTGACTGACAGCGTCGTTTATTTACCACTAACTCGGGCATCGCCTAGACAACGCTGCCCCTTAAAACGATAAGCTATGTCTAAAATCAAAATGGGTATTGCGAGCCTTTCTACTAAATCGCTAGTCACGTTCTCGAAAGATGTAGAACGAAATATGGATGGCAACGCCAACTTTCCCAGCCCCGTGCCTACCATAGCAGAGCTTACCGCTAAGCGAATCGAATTTGTCGATGCAGCTTCTGCGGCAAAATTTGGCGATCGAAGAGCCATCTTTCAACGCAACACGTTGGGAGAAGAATTGAAGGAAATGTTACGTCAACTCGGAGCCTATGTGGCCTTTGTGGCGCAGGGCGATGGTAACGTGATTTTAAGTTCGGGATTTGAGGTACGTCGCGAGGCGGAACCCACCCCACCGATCACCGAGCCTACGGATTTAAACGCAGAACGCAGCGGCCAAAGCGGACAGGTGATCCTGGACTGGGCAGCGGTGCGCTACGCACTGAACTACCAGGTGGAGATGACGACTACCGACCCTGCAGACCCTGCTGCGGTATGGTCGCCTGCGGGACTGACTTCCAAGAGTAAAATGACGGTAGATAACTTGAACCCGGGAACGTATTACTGGTTTCGAGTGAAGGCCTACGGCCGACGCGATGAGAAAAGCGGATTCAGCGATCCCGCGTTGGTGATGGCTGCTTGATGGCTACTACGACATATTGGGTTGACGCGCAAAACCTCTGTTCCTTTATTGGGATGGAGGTTTTTTTTGTGTGGCTCTCCTCCCCCACCTTGGCACCCCCTCCGAAGGGGGATAGACAAAATCGCGGATGTTTATAGTGGTACCTGTTTGTTACCCAAACAAAAAATGAACTTGGACACGTGTCCCCCGCTGGCGGGGGTGGATTCTGTGAGGCACGAACGGAAGACGGGGGTGGGATGATTAATGCTATTCTCCTCCCTCGACAGTTTCAATCATTGAAACTGCCACTCCCTCAAGAGGGAGACAAAATCGCGGATGTTTTGAGTAGTACCTGTTGGTTACTCACTCAAAAAATGAACTTGGACACGTGTCCCCCGCTGGCGGGGGTGGATTCTGCGAGGTACGAGAAGAAGACGGGGGTGGGATGATTCATGTTATTCTCCTCCCTCGACAGTTTCAATCATTGAAACTGCTACTCCCTCAAGAGGGAGACAAAATCACGGATGTTTTGAGTAGTACCTGTTGGTTAC